>NZ_JBIRUY010000019.1:0-5219 GCF_044335305.1 Streptomyces sp. NPDC020490
AAGAGGGTGTTCAGATCTTGCGTCACAACATGATCTTGAACACCCTCTGTTCACGCCTGATCGTCAGCCCAGGACATAGGACTTACTCGTCTAGGCTGACCGCATGGAGCGTGCCGCAGGCGACGTACCGGTGCATTACGTGGCGCACGGCGAAGGCAGACCCGTGCTGGTGCTGCACGGGGCGGTGGTCGATCACCGTGAGGCCGAGGCCTGCTTCGAGCCGGCTCTGGGAGCGCGCGACGGCTACCGGCGGATCTATCCCGACCTTCCCGGAATGGGCCGCACGCCGGCGCCGGCGTCCCTGCGCGGCGCCGAAGACGTCCTCGACGTGCTGCTCGGTTTCGCCGACGAGGTCGCCGGGCCGGACGCCGTCCTCGTCGTCGGCCACTCGGCCGGCGCCCACTACGCCCAGGGAATCGCGGCCCGGCGCCCCGACCGGGTCTCCGGGCTCGCGCTCGTCTGTCCTCTGCTGGCAGGGGTCCGCGACGTCCCGGACCACCAGCCGGTGGTCGCGGCCGACGATCTGGGCGACGACGGGTTCCGCGGCTACTTCGTGGTGCGGACGCCGGCGATGCTGGACCGCTACGAGCGCTTCGTCGCCCCGGCGATCCCCCTCGTCGACCAGGCCGCCCTGGAGCGGATCGGCGACCGGTGGGAACTCGAAGCGACCGAGGGACCGGCCTACCAGGGGCCCACGCTCGTCGTCGCCGGCCGGCAGGACTCCGTCGTCGGATACGCGGCGGCGGCGGACCTGCTCGAGCACTACCCGCGGGCCACCCTGGCAGTGCTCGACGGCGCCGGCCACGCGCTCCCCCACGAGCAGCCGAGGATCCTGGCGGCCCTGCTGGACGACTGGCTGGCGCGGACCGACTCCCGGGCCTGACCACCGGCACGCGGACGCAGGAATGATCCGGCCCTGCGGCGTTATCGGTTCGGTTCTTGCCGCTCGGTTCAGTTCTTGCCGCTGTCCACGATGACCGGTGTGCCACCCGAGTCCGTACCGCACGGCACCGCGTACACCGGGTTGGCCTTCGCGGCTTCCTTGTACGCCTCGAGGCACTGGTTGTACAGCACCTTGTCGCTCAGCGACCCCGCGATGATCTTGTTGGCGCGGGCGATGCCCTCCGCGTCGATCCGCCGGCGTTCCGCCTGCGCCTTGGCCGTACGCACGGCCTCGGTGGCCCGCTCGGTGGCCTGCTCCTGCTGGATCTTCTTGTCGATCTGCTCCTGCAGCTTCTCCGACGGCCGCACGTTGCGCAGGTTGACGGACGTGACGTCGATGCCGCGCGGCGCCAGCCGCTCCTTGACGAGACCGGCGATCTCCGAGCTGATCTGCTCGCGGGCGGACGCGTACCCCTCCTCACTGGTGTGCTTCGCGAAGACGTTGCGGATGATCTCGCGGCTGTCCGGCAGCACCAGCCGCTCCTCGACGGCTTCCTCGCTGCCCGCCAGCCGGTACAGCGCGACCGCCTTGCCCGGCACCACGGCCCACTTGATGGTGACGTCCGCGTAGAGCACACCGCCCTGCGAGGAGCGGACCTCGACCACGTCCTTGTCGTTGAGGTCGAGGTCCACCGGGCGGGTGGAGAAGGGTGTGACGTCGGTGAACGGTGACGTGAAGTGGATGCCCGAGGTCAGCGGCTTGCCGACGCTGCCGAAGGTCACCGGCACGCCGACCTCGTAGGCGCTCACGACGTAGACGCAGGCCAAGGCGCCTGCCAGCAGGCCCGTGACGGCGCTGAGCGCCGCCCCGAGTCTCCAGCGGCCTGCGGCGGTGCGGCCGCGGCCGACGAGAAAGAGCACTGCCGCGGCTATGAGCAGCAGGATGCACAGCACGAACACAGGTGTCCCCCTCCGAAAACGCTCCGCGCCGCCCGGGGGCGCGGCCCCGGCGCATCGTAGCGATCTCCGGTGACGGGGATGCCGGGCCGTAGGCAACCGCGGCCCGGCGAGGCGACATCGGATGCTCCGCTGTCCCGCCGCTCCCGGCAGCGTTCAGAACCGTGCTCCCACGTCCGCGCCGCCGGCGGGGCGCAGGAAGGTGGAGGACGGGATGGCGCCGGCGGCCGTCCTGGCGCCGGTGATCACGCTTGCGTCGGTGCTGACGAACGACCAGGTGCCGCCCGCGTTCCAGGAGTTGCCGCTGCCGGTGGAGTTCGAGCCGAGCGAGGCGTCGGTGCCGTTGGCCACCGCCAGGTTCTTCGTCAGCGTGCTGGAGGAGCGGCTGAACTCGAAGCCGGTCTTGCCGTTCTTCCACGCGGTGCAGTGGTCGATCTTCATCTTGCCCGGGTTGTTGTTGTCGACGAAGCCGCCGGCGGAGTTGCCCCAGGCCATGCTGTTGCGCACGGTGTGGTCGGCGGCCACGCCGTTGCCGCCCATCTTGAACCCGTTGCCGTCGCCCTGGTAGTCGGGCAGGTTCCACCGGTTGAACCCGTTGCCCCAGGCGAGGGTGTTCTCGACGAGGATCGGCGAACCGTCGAACATCCAGAAGTCCAGGCCGTCGTCGGAGTTGTTCCACAGCCGGGCGCCCCGCACCACGTTGCCGCTTCCGGAGCCTTCCTTGACGGCCAGTCCGTCGGCGCTCTCCCCGTTCTTCCGCGGGTCGTGGTTGCCGTGACTGTCCAGATTCAGGATCTGGTTGTCGCTGGAGGCTCCCTGGAGATGAAAGCCCGACTCGTAGTTGTCCCGGGTGACGAGGCGGTCGAAGACGTTGTGACTGGTGTCCGCGCCGAACACGCCGTAGGGGCCGTGGATGATCTCCAGCCCGCTCAGCCGCCAGTACTCGCCCTCGATGTGGACGGCTCCACGCTCGGCCCGGGGAATGGTCGAGCCCACCGCGCCGGGCGTGTACGGCATGTTCTCGCCGTCGATGACCACGTGCTCGCCGTGGTAACCGCGCATGGTGATGGGCTGGCTCGCCGTGCCGCTGTTGAGCAGCCGGATGTTCGTGGCCGGTGCGTACGTCCCGCCCCGGATCTGGATCGTGGTGCCCGCCTGCGCCAGGTCCACCGCGCGCTGGATCGTCTTCAGCGGGGCGGCGAGCGTCCCCGGGTTGCTGTCACTGCCGTTGCCCGCCACGTACAGGTCGCTCGCCGCGGCCTGACTGCCCGCCTCCGGGGCAGGGCGCGCGGGTGCCGCGTGCGCGCTCCCGGCGGAGGACATGACGAGTAATCCGACGAGGAGGCCGGTGCAGCGGATGGCGGGCTTCACGCGCATGGTTCGTCTCCAGGTTGCGAGTGCGTACGGATACGAGAAGGTGCGTAGAAAGCGCTTTCTGGAGCGAAGTTAGGCTGTAGCGCTGAGCGCGTCAAGAGTCGCAGCGTTCACTCCCGACGGCTGTGAATGCGGCTGTGAACGCGGCCGTACGGCGGCCCGTTCGCCGTCACCGGGAAGCGGGACGGCGTGGGTGCTCCGGGGCAGATCCACTGAAACGCGCCCCGGCACGCGGGTGCGACCCGTCGCGGCGCCGGTCGCGACAAGGCCGTACGTTTCCCACGCAAGCCGTGACGCCAATCCGCGGGCCGCTCGGCCTCGGATTACAGGGGATGTTCCGGCCTGTCACGCCTACGGGAGAGCCATTGTGAAGGAAGCCGTACATATCGGCAGACGCCCATCAGCTGGACCTGATCTGCAGAAACTGCTGCACCAGGTGGCGCTCGGCGACCAGGACGCCTTCGCCGCGGTCTACGACGCCGTGGCCGGCTCCGTCCTCGGCGTCGCGCGGGCCGTTCTGCGCGATCAGGCGCAGTCCGAGGAGGTGGCGCAGGAGGTGCTGGTGGAGGTGTGGCGGACCGCCCCGCGCTACCGGCCCGAGCGCGGCACGGCCATCAACTGGATCCTCACCCTCGCCCACCGGCGGGCCGTGGACCGGGTCCGGTCGGTGGAGGCCGCCGCGGCCCGTGACACCAAGGCCGCGCTGCTCGAGCACCAGCCCGCGTACGACGAGGTGACCGAGCAGGTCGAGAGCCGGCTGGAGCGGGAGCAGGTGCGGCGCTGCCTGCGCACCCTGACCGAGCTGCAGCGGCAGTCGGTCACTCTCGCCTACTACCGCGGACTGACCTACCGGGAGGTCGCCGAGGCGCTCTCGTTGCCGCTCGGCACGGTGAAGACCCGGCTGCGCGACGGGCTGATCCGGCTCCGCGACTGCCTGGGGGTGACCGCATGACCACGACGGACCTGCATGCTCTGACAGGCGCCTACGCGCTGCACGCGCTGCCCGGCGACGAGCGTGCCGCCTTCGAGCGTCACCTGGCCGAGTGCGACACCTGTGCGCAGGAGGTCGCGGAGTTCACGGCCTCCGCCGGACGCCTGGCCCTGGCCGCCACGGTGCGGACGCGCCCCGCCATGCGGGAGCAGGTTCTCACCCGCATCACCACCGTGCGGCAGGTGTCGCCCGGAGCCGCGTCCCTGGAACGGGTACGCCGCGGCCTGCGGCGCGGACGTGGCCCGGCCCGGTGGGCGCTGGCCGCCAGCGTGGCCGCCGCGACCGTGTTCGGCGGAACCGCCGTATGGCAGTACGAGCGCGCCCAGGACGCCCGGCACGAGGCCGCCCAGGCGCAGAGAGCCGTCGGGGACCTGACCAGCGTGCTGACGGCGCCCGACGCCAAGTCCCGCTCGGCCCGCCTGGCGGGCGGCACGGGAACGCTGGTGGTCTCCGCCGGCCGGGACCGGGCCGTCTTCATGGCTTCGGACATGAAGGAGCCACCGCGGGGCAAGGTCTACCAGCTGTGGTTCTCCGACGGCGGGCAGATGCGCTCGGCCGGCCTGATGGACCCCGACCGCAGCAGCCAGGCGGTGCTCATGCGGGGCGCGGTGGACGGCGCCTCCGGGGTCGGCATCACGGTGGAGCCGGCCGGCGGATCGAAGCATCCGACCTCGCCACCGGTCGCCCTGCTCGGCGTACCGACGTAGTACCCGCGCGTGGGGACCCGCCCGCCGGCGGGTCTCCACGCGCCTGCCGTGCCGCCACTCCACCACCGACGACAGCGGACCGGCGGCGGGCCTTCCATGCCCGCCGCCGGTCCGCTCGACGTCAGGCCGGAAGGTCGTTCCATGACGTGTTGTCCGTTGTCTTCCCGGAGCGCGCAAGGGCCGGGGGGGCGGGGGGGGGGGCGGGGGGCCCGCCCCCCCCCGGGGGGGGGTGCGCCGGGGGCCCCCCGGGGGGGGGGGGGGGGGCCCCCCCGCCCGCGGGGGGCCCCCGCCCGCCCCGCCCCGCAGGG
>NZ_JBIRUY010000019.1:5229-109445 GCF_044335305.1 Streptomyces sp. NPDC020490
GCGGGCCGCCGCGCGGCCGCGCTCCGTTTGCTGGGCGGGGGGGGGGCGGGGGGGGCCCCGGCGGGGGGGGGGGGCGGGGGGGGGGGGGGGGGGGCCCCCCCCCCCCCGGCCCCGCAGAGGAGGGGTATCCGCCGGGTCCCGCCGGTCGGGCGGTCGGCGGACACCCCGGCACGAGGGGCGCACCGGCCGGCCGCTCCCGTCAGGTCGACCGCGCGAGGCCCGCCTCCCCCGGCCGGCAGGTAGGTCAGCTCGCGGGCATGAGGACGCTGTCGATGATGTAGACGTTGGCGTTGGCGGTCTTGACGT
Source organism: Streptomyces sp. NPDC020490 (assembly GCF_044335305.1). Taxonomy (NCBI): domain Bacteria; kingdom Bacillati; phylum Actinomycetota; class Actinomycetes; order Kitasatosporales; family Streptomycetaceae; genus Streptomyces; species Streptomyces sp. NPDC020490. The sequence continues at coordinate 5,536 of NZ_JBIRUY010000019.1, forward strand.
TGCCGCAGACGACCTTCGCGGAGTCGTTCACGGTGTAGGACTCGCCCGAGCCGGAGGTCGTCACCTTCGACTTCTCCAGCGTGTCGAAGGAGCCGTTCTCCAGGTCCTTCGGGGTCAGCTTCTGGCCGACGACGTGGTAGGTGAGGATCTTCGTCAGCTGGGCCTTGTCGTTGAGGACCTTGTCCAGGGTCGCCTTCGGGATCTTCTTGAAGGCGTCGTTGGTCGGCGCGAACACGGTGATGTTCTGGGCGTTGTTGAGGGTGTCGACCAGCCCGGCCTTCTTCACCGCCGAGACCAGCGTGGACAGAGCGGGGTTGTTGGACGCCGCGGTGGCCACCGGGTCCTTGGCCATGCCGTCGAAGGAACCCGCACCGTCCTCCGGCACCGCGGAACAGGCGGGACCGAAGGGCTGGTCCATGCCGGTCGCGCCGCTGCCCGAACCGCCCATGTCCTCGCTGCTCTTGGAGGCCGAGGCCGACGCCGGCGCCTTGTCGGAGGAGCCGGCGGAGTCGGACGTGCCCGAGTCACTGCTGCCGGAGCAGGCGGTCAGGGTCAGGGGGAGCACGGTGACGGCGGCGAGGAGGCCGGTGGCGAGGCGGAAACGGATGTTCATCATCTTCTCCTGTTGAAGGGCGCAGCGCGGTACGGCTGCGTTCGGGGGGAATGGAAAGGTGGTTCAGACGGCCGCAAGGCGCTGTCGGAGGTGGCCACGCGGTGGCGACTCGACGATCACTCGACGGTCACGACCACGGAGTGCCATCCGCTGGCGCCGTCGGGGACGGTCCGGGTGCGTTTCTCCGTCTGCACGCTGCCGGTGCGGTCGGTGGCGCGCACGGTGAGGGTGTGACCGCCCTTGGCGGCCTGCCAGGGAAAGGACCACTGGCGCCAGGTGTCGCGGGAGTCCTCGGCGGCCAGCCGAGCCTCCTGCCAGGGCCCGTCGTCGACGCGGACCTCGACCCTGTCGATGCCGCGGTGCTGTGCCCAGGCGACACCGGCCACCATCACCGTGCCGGACCGGGGCCGGGCGAACGGCTTGGGGGTGTCGATCCGTGACCCGGTCTTGACCGGAGCCCGGCGCGCCCAGCCCCGCTTGACCCAGTACGGGTCGTAGGCATCGAAGGTGGTGAGCTCGATGTCCTCGATCCACTTGCAGGCGGAGACGTACCCGTACAGGCCGGGGACGACCATCCGGACGGGAAAGCCGTGCTCGAAGGGCAGCGGCTCGCCGTTCATGCCGAGGGCGAGCATCGCGTCGCGGCCGTCCATCACCTCCTCGAGCGGGCTGCCGAGCGTCATGCCGTCCACCGACCGGGCCACCAGTTGATCCGCCGGCCCGCCCCGGGAGGGCGGTTCGACGCCGCATTCGGCGAGCAGGTCGGCCAGGGGTACGCCGATCCAGCGGGCGTTGCCCACATACGGCCCGCCGACCTCGTTCGACACGCACGTCAAGGTGATGTCCCGTTCGATCAACTCCCTGCGCAGCAGGTCGTCGAAGGAGTAGGTGACGGGCAGCCGCACCCCCTTGCCGTGGACCCGCAGCCGCCACCTCGTGGCATCCACCTTCGGCACCACGAGAGCGGTGTCCACGCGGTAGAAGTCCTCGTTCGCGGTGACGAAGGGGCTGATTCCGGCGATCCGCAGCCCGGCCCTCCCGGGTACCGGCAGCGCCGGTGACCCGGGAAGCGGCAGAACGAGCCGCTCGCGCGAGGCGATCGCGTCTTGCCCGCGCGCACCGTTCAGCGAACGGCCGACCGTGCCCGCCACGGCGGAAGCGGCGGCGGTGGATGCGGCCGCGAGGACGAACCCCCGACGATCCCACGCCTGGAAGCGAGAACCGTCTTCCGTCGTGCGGGCCGGGGCCGCCCCGGCCACCGGCGCAGCCGACCGCCTCCCCGCCGCCAACCGTCCCACCAGGACATGCAGCAGAAGCGCTCCGGCAACGGCACCCACGACGGAGGGCAAGGCGTCGGTGACGCCGCCGGAGTCGGGCCGGCTGATGGCGGCACCGGCCCCGACGACCCCGAAGAGAAGGACCCCGGCCGCTCCGACCCGCCTGAACCGCACCGCCAGCACACCCAGCGCCAGGGCCAGCACCGCCAGCACGGCGAGGATGCCCAACTGCAGCACGAGCTTGTCGTCGGTGCCGAAGCGGCGGATCGCCCAGTCCTTCACCGGCGCGGGAGTGCGGTCGATCACCGCGCCCCCCACCGCGACGACCGGACTGGACTGCGGACGCACGGCTGCCGCCACCAACTCGGCGACAGCCAGCGCGGCGACGCCGGCCAGAGCCCCGCTCAGCGCACCCAGCACCAGGCGCGGCGGCCCCGGCCTCACCCGCGGTTCCTTCTCCTCATCCCTCACGCGGGGAATCCGTCTCCGCCACCCGAGCGGATTGGTCCCACACCCGATCAGGTGAAAAGAGATCTCACACCAATCCGCCCCGCTCTCCGCAACGGATTACCTGGTCGTCTCGCGGCGGCATGCGGGACGCCGCGACGCACTGCGGCCAGCCGCAGACGCGCTGGGGTACCTGAGATGGAACCCAGTCCCCAGGACGGACCCGCCAATGCTGCGACTGCGCCACATGCCACCGCCCGCCCCCGCGCTGACGCAGGCTTTACCGAAGGCCGGGGTTCAGCAGGCCGACGCCCGGCGGTGGCGAGTTCGACGTCGGACAGTGTCTTCCACGGACGCTGGTGAGAGCCCTGCGCACCCAGATGCCTGAGCAGCGGCACGCCCGCCCCCATGGCCCGAGGGCGGGCGCGCGCTACTGGCTCAGCTGGCCTTCTGCTTTTCTCGCATTTCGTGGACGTTGGCGGCGGTGAGGGTGCCGTCTTGCAGTTCGTAGTGCGAGAGGGCGAGGCCGAGGCCGAAGAAGGTGGGTGCCCATTCGCCGACGAAGATGCCCCATCGGTCGGCTCGGTCGAGGCCTCTGCCGGATTCGGCTTTGAGGCTGCCGGCCCAGGCGGCGATGCTGAAGCCGATGGAGGCGAGGCCCGCCGTGTAGGCGTGTTCGCTGCGGATGCCCATTTCGTGCATCTTCTTGATGATCATTCGATGGGTCTCCGTTCTGTCGGGTTCCCTGAAGCGAGTCCCCTGCCTGCGTGACTCTTATGCGTCGATTTATCACACTTTAGCCGCTGCCTGCTTCCTGTGCCGCTCGTAGGCTGGTGAGGCTAGGGGCTGGTGTCTCGTGATCCTGTTCATGTCAGTTCAAGTTGTTATTGACGAGTTTCTTCATGTTGGTCGCGACGAGCCTGACCTTCGCGAGGACCTCGCCGGCGGTTGCGGTCCAGGTGAACGGTTTCGCGCTCTCGTTCCAGGTGGTGTAGCTCAGCCCGGTACGCATAGCCGTCGTTGCCTGACCCCGTGGTGTCGTAGGGCTGGGGCTGGCGGAAGCGCCCGTCGAGCAGTGCGGCTGCCCGTCGGTTGCCCTCCCAGGTTTTTACGCAGCTGCGTCCTGCGGTGCGGAGAGCGCGGCCGTGCCGGCCCCAGATCTCGGGGCCGGAGGCGCCCACCCCTACGCCGACTGCGCGAAGGCCGGGGCGAAACCGGCGGAGACGCCCAGCGCCCAGGGAGGATCTTGCCCGATGGCGCGTTCCCATTCGTTCCCATGGAAGGCCAAAAAGCCCCTCGGGGATCACTTCCGAGGGGCCTTTCTCATGCATCGTGCCTGTTCAGGCATGGTGCCCCCGGCAGGATTCGAACCTGCGACACCCGCTTTAGGAGAGCGGTGCTCTATCCCCTGAGCTACGAAGGCGGGGATGTGAGGGCGAAGGTGTTGCAGACCCGCCCGCATCGGACGGACCCTGACCCCTGAGGGCCCAGACATCCACAGGGCACCCCACCGGAGTGGTGCGCCGCGCACAGTCTAGCGGTTGCGGCAGTGCGGCGCCGAGGTGTGGTGCTGTTGTGCGGCCGCCCCTGTACAGGCCGCTGGAGCGTGTCGTGCCGTGACGTGCGCCGACCGGCCTTGTGGCTGCCGCGTCCGGCGGGCGAAGGTCGGACAGGAGGCGGCGGCCTGTCCACGCCGCGCCGTCTTCGAGGCGTAGGTTGATCGTGCCGCGGTGGGGGCGGGCTGGCTGCATTGCCCTGTGAGGTCAGGAACGCGGCCGACGGGTGGTCGGCCCTTGAGCGCGGTGTGTCCGCGGTGGTGGTTGCGGGTGTGCAGCCACTGTGGGAAGGCTTCGCGGCGCTCTGCTTCTGACCTGTAGGGGCGGGCATGGGCCCACTCGTCGAGCAGGGTGCGGCTGAGGCGTCGACCTTGCCGTTCGCCTGCGGCCGGTAGGGCCGGGACCGTTGTTGGGCGATCCCGGCCGCTGCCAGGGCGTCGTGCCGGTCGCGTGAGCGGTGGCAGGGGCGATATCGGTCGATGCCCGCTCGACGGTGATCGCGGCCTGGGCGAAGAAGGCGTGGGCCCGCTGCCGGAAGCCGGTGGCGGGCTCCTTCTTCTCGTCCGCGTGGATCTCGCCGCTGGAGAACGCTCAGCGCTCCAGGAGCGACGTCAGGCCGGCCTCGGCGAAGGCGGCGACGAACTCCTCCCGGCCTTCGGTGAAGTGTCCCCAGCTGTCGACATGCGCCGGGATGACCTCGCGTGCCTTCAGGATCTGTGCGGCCTGGGCGGCCTGCGCGGCGTCCAGGGTGAGCAGTGCGCCGTCGAACAGGGGGGTGCGGGCGGCGCCGGCGAACAGGATCGCCGTGTCGATCGGGGCGAATCGTGCCGCGATCTCGCCAACGACGTCCAGTGAGGCGTTGTCCCCGCTGATGTAGACGGTGGGCAGGCCGGAGCCGGTGAGCACGAAGCCCACCACCTCGCCGGTGAAGGGCTCGCAGCCCTCGGGGCCGTGCAGGGCAGGCACCGCAGTGACGGTCACCGTGCCGCCTTCCGGGCGCTCGAGGTGCCGGGTCTGCCAGGGGCTGAGGCCGATGGCGTTGCCGCCCAGACGTGCGGCGCCACTGGTGGTGGTGAACACCACGGGCGCTGTCGGAAGCAGTGCGCGACCCGAGTGGTCGAGGTTGTCCGGGTGTTCGTCGTGCGAGAGGAGGACGGCGTCCAGGGCTCCGAACAGCGGAGGGGGCGACGGCCGAGGCCGCGGTTTTCGCCAGGAACTGGCCGGGGCCGACCTCGTACTCCTGGGGGTCGTCGAAGGTCGGGTCGGTCAGCAGGCGCAGTCCCCCGTACTCGATGAGCACGGTGGGGCCGCCGAAGACACGGACGTGGACCAGGCTGCCGGCGTCAGACATGACAGGTTTCTCCTCACGGGAAAATGAATCATTAGGCGTGAGATGACTGTAGGCCCTCTCTCACGGAAGAAACAAGTGGCTACCATGAGGTGATGAAGGCACAGGAACAGTGGCGGCCCCTGCCACCCGCACCGGGAAGCGTTGATCACCCGGGGATCGGACTGGCCAACACCCTGCAGGTCTTCTCGCAGGGGACGTATGACCTCCTCGCCGACCACAGGGGCGCCTCCCTGTGGGCGGTCGAGAGCGGCCTCGCCGGACAAGGGACGCTGCTCGGCGACCCGTGCACGGGCCGCCTGCGGACGCTGAGGCACCACGTCCGGCAACTGTTCACGGCGGCGGTTGCGCGGACGGAGCCGCCCGCAGCGTCCATCGACGCCGTCAATTCCGCGATCAGGTCGGCCCCCAGCAACTCACAGCTGGCCTGGGATGCCGAGCGGGGAATGCATCGGGTCGTGTCGCACCCGCTGGACGAGCTGACCGACTACCTGTTGGCCGCGGTCGCCCGCGACGCGGTGGAGCTGCTGTGCGGCCCGGACGCACCGAAGCTCGCGGCGTGCGGCGCGAGTCCCTGCAGCCGCTTCTACCTGCGCACGCACGGAGCGCGGCAGTGGTGCTCGGTACGCTGCGGGGACCGCGTGCGCGCGGCCCGGGCCTACCGGCGAAAGGGCCCTGCCTGACCCGTTGACGGCCCCCTGGGGGCGAGCAGCCGCATACCTCCGCGGGGCCCGGCGCGCGACGACTCCCGGGGCTGGGACGCGCCGGTGGCAATGCTCTCGCCGGTGGGTGTACCGGGGGCCTGCCCGACGCGCGCACCCCGGCGCGCGCACCCCGATGCCCGGCGCCCTCGCCCTCGCCCTGGCCATGACGCCGGTCGCCGCGGGTTTGTCACGGCGGCCCCGGTGACCGGCAGCGGCCGGGACAGGCCGCGCTCCAGCGGCACGGACAGCACCCCGAGCCTGCAACGTCTCGGGCCGCTCCGGCTGCGCGCCGATCGGCGGCCGGTGCTGCCCGAGGAGTCCGCCACAGCGCTCTCGTCGTCGCGCGAGGTGAGCTCGCCTCCGTGGTCTCGTGCTCGGAACGTGATGTACCGGCACTCCGCGCGCATACAATTTGACTCCGAACGACCGAAGGAGCGTGACTGTGCCAGGCCACCGGTCCATCACCGAAGCGGAGAAGCTGGCAGCGGCGAAGCTCGGCGGGATACCGATCCGTCGCGAACCGATGGCCGTGGTCGCCAACATCTACCGCGCCGCCTCGGCCGTCCGGCAGCACCTGGAGAACTCGGTGCTGCGTGGCGCCGACCTGACCTGGACGGCGTTCGTCGTGCTCTGGGTGGTCTGGGTCTGGGGCGAGTCGGAGACCCGGCACGTCGCCGAGGAGGCGGGCATCTCCAAGGGGACGCTCACCGGGGTCTCCCGGACGCTGGAGGGGCGGGGTCTGGTCAGGCGGGCCGGTCACCCCACCGACGGCAGACTGGTGCTGCTCAGCCTCACCGAGGAGGGCGAGGCGCTGATGCGGCGGCTGTTCCCCCGTTTCAACGAGGAGGAGGCCTTCGTCGCCTCCCGGCTCAGCGACGGGGAGTGCCGCAGTCTCGCCGACGGCCTGCGCCAGGTCGTGCTCCAGGTCGAGGAGAACGGCGACGAACGCCGGCTCGCCCTCCTCGACGGCGCCGAGCCGGCACCGCGCCGCAGCGGACGGCGCCCGAAAGCCTGAGAGAACCGGTCGCCTCTGCGCTTCGGTCCCCCGGATTCAGAAAGCGACCTCCTCGATCGCGTCGCCCCGGAACGCCCCGGGCGACTCGGAGGTGGTCAGCGGTACCTCGGTCCAGATCGTCTTGCCGGCCGGCGTGTAGCGGGTTCCCCAGCGTTCGGTCAGCTGTGCCACCAGGAACAGGCCCCGGCCGCCCTCGTCCTCCGTCGCGGCCCGCCGCAGGTGCGGGGAGGTGTGGCCGCCGTCCGAGACCTCGACGATCAGCCCGCGCTCGCGGATGAGCCGCAGGCGGACCGGCGCGCCGCCGTACCGGACGGCGTTGGTGACCAGTTCGCTGACGACGAGTTCGACGACGAAGGCCACGTCGTCCGGCACGTCCCACTCGGTCAGCCGGCCGCGGGCGAGTGCCCGAGCGTGGGCCACCTCTCCCGGGTCGGCGGAGATGTCCCAGGTCGCCACCAGGTGCCCGGGCAGGGCGTGCACCCGGACCAGGAGCAGGGTCGCGTCGTCCTCGGGAAGCTGGGGCATGCCTCCGACGACTGCGCCGCAGGTCTCGTCCAGCGGGCCGGACCCCGGACCGGCGAGCCGGTCGCACAGTGCGCGGACGCCGACGTCGATGTCCCGTTCGCGGCTCTCGACGAGGCCGTCGGTGAACAGGGCCAGCGTGCTGCCCTCCGGCATTTCGAGGGTGAGGCTTTCGAAGGGCAGGCCGCCCAGGCCCAGTGGTGGCCCAGCGGGCAGGTCCACAAGCTCGGCGTGCCCGTCGGGGGTGGCCAGCACCGGGGGCAGATGGCCCGCGCGGGCCATGACACAGGTCCTGGAAACCGGGTCGTAGACGGCGTACAGGCAGGTCACGCCGAGCGCCTGGTCCTCCACCTCGCTTCCGGCGCCCGTCGGCTGCGGCGCGCCGGGGCGTGCCACCAGATCGTCCAGGCGGGCCAGCAGCTCCTCCGGTGGCAGGTCGAGCGCCGCGAGGGCGGCGACGGTGGTGCGCAGTCGCCCCATCGTGGCGGCCGCGCCGAGACCATGGCCCGCCACGTCTCCTACGACCAGGCCCACCCGGGCTCCGGAGAGCGGGATCACGTCGTACCAGTCCCCGCCGACGCCGGCCGGTCCCGCCGCGGGCAGATAGCTGTGGGCGACCTCGACGCCGGCCGGCCGGGGCAGGACACGCGGCAGCAGTTCGCGCTGCAGGGTCAGCGCGGTCATGTGCTCGCGGGTGTAGCGGCGGGCGTTGTCCAGGCAGACGGCGGTTCGGGACACCAGTTCCCCGGCGAGCGCCGTCTCCTCGTCGTCGAAGGGATCGCGCGGCGCGGTACGTGCGAAGACCACCGCACCCAGCACAGCGCCCCGGGCTGTCAGCGGCACGGCGAGCGCGCCCGTGGCCGGATCGGTGACCGGGGCGCCGTCCGCCAGGCAGCGCAGCCGTGCGGCGTCCACCGTGCCGGGGGCGTCCACGACCGCGCCGGACACCTCGTCGCGCGCCTGCCTCGCCATCCGGCGCAGATCGGGAGCCGGCACGCTCTCTAGGCCGACGGGCGGGGGTTCAAGACCGTTCAGGACCGGTTCGAGCAGGTCCACGCGGAGCGCGTCGGCGAACTCGGGGACCACGAGCCGGGCCAGTTCCTCCGCGGTACCCCTGATGTCCAGGGTCCGCCCGATGCTGCCGCTCGCCCGGCTCAGCAGGGCCAGGCGCTGCCGTGCCACGTAACGGTCGGTGATGTCGAGGCCGACCTCGCAGACGCCGACCGCCCGGTCGGCCTCGTCCCGCAGCAGGAAGTAGGAGAGGGACCAGACGCGCTGGTGGTGGGGGTCGAGAAGGGTCGGGCTGCGGTAGTGGACGTCGATCACCGGCTCACCGGTGCGCAGCACCTGGAATATCGGCTGCTCGATGTCCTCGTCCGTGCGACCGTACTCGGTGAGCAGCACGCCCTCCGGGAGGATGTCGCGGACGAGGCGTCCCGTGACCTCCTCCAACGTCACGCCGAACTGCTTTTCGATGGCCGTATTGATCCACCGGACCCGGGCGTCGGTGTCGTAGATGACCAGCTGCACCGGTGACTGGTCGTAGAGACCCGCGAGCACGGCCCGGTCGATGGCGCGCTGCCGCAGCCTGTCCAGGCACATCGCCACCATGAGCCAGGCCGCCCCGCCCGTGCCGTGGGCGAGCGGATCGAGGGTCAGGGCCACGGGCACGAGGTGTCCCCTGCGGTGGCGCACCGACCGGATGCCGTACGAACCGGGGCTGCCCGTGGCCGGGGCGGGTCCGGTGTCCGTCAGGGTGTCCGCCAGGACGGCGTCGGCGGAACGGCCCAGCACCTCGTCCGGCCGGTATCCGAACAGGGCCTCCGCCTCGGGGCTCCACCCGATGAACCGCATCCGTTCGTCCAGTACCGCGGTCGCCCGCCCGGCGGTCAGCGAGCCGGGGCCCGGTCCCCGGCCGGGCCCGGACCGTTCCGGCTCCGGCGATTGCGGTCCCGCTCGCTGCGGGCTGATGTGACCTGTCATGGCTGATACCAGTCGTACGGGCTTTCAATCAGTTCAATGTACTGCCGGACGGCTGCTGCGCGCAGTGCGCCGCGAGGAGCCGGCGCAGGGCCGCGACTCCTTCCTCCGTGCGCCGCGCGTCTCCCGAGGTGACCTGGTGGAAGACCAGCCCCTCCAGGGCTGCGAAGACGATCTCCGCCAGATCCGGGGACACACCGAAGCAGTCCAGCGCCTCGCGGACGGCGTCGCGGTAGGCCCCGTAGAGGGCGTCGACATGCCGCTGCAGTTCGGGCCTGCGGCCCGCTTCCAGTTTCAGCTCGTACTGGAACGCCTGCAGGTCCGGATCCGCTCCGATGAAGTCGGCCAGCGTCCCTGCGAAGTCCTCCAGCCTGCCGCTGGCGGGCACCAGCGACGACGTCTCGATGCTGCGCCTGACCGCCCGGCACAGGGCCTGCTCGAGCAGGGCGTCGCGCGAGCCGAAGTGGTGGACGACCAGACCATGGGTCACGCCCGCCTCGGCGGCGACGGACCGGTAGGTCAGTTTCCGCGGGCCGCCCCGGGCCACGACCCTGATCGCCGCCGCGAGCAGCGCGTCGCGGCCTCCGCCGTGTTCCGGGTGACGCCGGTCGATCTCGACATGGGCCGTCACGTCCATCCCCTTCCGTATGCTTTCTCGGCATGCACGAGGTGATCGGTTACCTGCGGCTCCAGTAGGTGTAGCGCTCCACCGGATCCCCGTCGTGCCCCCACGGCCAAGCGGTGACCAGGCCGCCGATGGCGTCGAAGACCGGGGCCGCGTCCCCGGGGCGTAACGCCCGCGCCAGGGCGTACGCGAGCAGCCCGAGGTCGGCGACCACGGCCGCGTGGCGCGGATGGGAGGGGCGGAGCCAGTGGTCCAGGGCCTGGTCCAGCAGGGGTGCCACGTGCGGCTGGGACCAGTAGCGGCCGAGTCCGATCGCCCGGATGCCGCCGCTGTCGAGGTCGCGGTGGTACTGCCGTACCGCGGCGGTCAGTGGCAGGCAGGCCGCCGGTACCCCGTACGGCATGACGGCGATGACGTCCTCCACGAAGTCGCGCAGCGCCATCTGGCTGCCCTGCTCCTCCGGCGAGAGGTACCCCAGCATCTGGAGGTGGGCTTCGCGGTGCCAGGGGTCGCGGGCGTGGATCTCCCGCCAGACCGGGGTGAGTTCGGTGCTGGGGCGGGCCAGCAGCCGCAGCGCCGCCAGCGCCCCGACCCATGGGGTCGGATCGCCCGGGAGCGCATCGGCGGCGAGCCGGAAGGCCGCCGTCGCAGCCCTCGGATCGGCGGGCAGTTCGGACCAGCCGTGCAGGAGCAGCGCGTCCGGGTCCCGGGGCCGCCGCAGCCGCCAGCCGCGGGCGAGGGCGGGCGCGGCTGCGGCGAGTACCCGCACGCGATGGCAGCGGCGGTCCCAGTCGTCACGGGTGTCCTGCAGCAGCCGCTCCACCTGGGCGATGACAAGGTCCTGGGGCCCCGGCCCCCGAGCGGAGCCGACGGCCTTCAGGACGCGGCCGAGGGCGGTGTCGTCGAGTTCCGGAGCGAGGCGGGGCGCCTGCTGTCCGCGGCGGAAGAACGCCATGGCGGGGTCACCGTCTGTCGTGAGCGGCTCGGACCAGGGCGTCGAAGATGCCCTGCTGGGCGGGGTCTTCGTGGGCGGTGTCCTCCGGGTGCCACTGGACGGCGGTGAACCAGCCCGGGAAGCGGGGCAGTTCGAGCCCCTCCACGGTGCCGTCGGCGGCCCGCGCGGTGATCGTCAGTCCGAACCCGGGCCGGTCCACCCGCTGGTGGTGGTAGCAGGAGACCTCGACCTTCTGCGCGCCCGCGGCTCGCTCCAGGAGGGTGCCGTGCTGTATCGCCACCGGGTGCACGACGTGCCGGTGCTCACGCTCGGGGCCGCCCATGTCCTGTTCCAGGGTGCCGCCGAGGGCCACGTTGACGACCTGCAGGCCTCGGCAGACCGCCAGCAGGGACAGGCCGCGGTCCAGTGCGGTACGGGCGACTTCGAGGTCGAAGAGGTCCTGGAGTTCGTCCACGTCGTACACGCTGCCGTGGGTGTCGGTGGCGCCGTAGCGGTGCGGGGCGAGGTCGCCGCCGCCGGGGAGCAGGACGCCGTCGAAGCGTGCGAGGCGGGCCGCCACGTCGTGCTCGGCGGGATCGGCCGGGTGGATGGTCGCCGGTTCGCCACCCGCCCGCCACACGGCCTCGATCAGGGCGCGGGCGTTGACCTCGGCGGCGTACCTGAGCGCGGAGGTCGTCGCGGAGAAGCGGGCGGGGATCGCGATCAGAGGTCGGGTCACAGCTGGATCCAGGTCGTCTTGAGTTCGGTGTACTTCTCGATGGCGTGGACGGACTTGTCCCGCCCGTTGCCCGACTGCTTCATGCCGCCGAAGGGCACGGTCAGGTCGCCCTCCTCGTAGCAGTTGACCCACACCGTGCCGGCCTTGAGCGCGCGGGAGACCTTGTGGGCGGTGGACAGGTCGGAGGTCCACAGGCCGGCGGCGAGGCCGTACTCGGTGGCGTTGGCCAGGCGCACCGCCTCGTCCAGGTCGTCGAAGGCGAGGACGGACAGGACCGGGCCGAAGATCTCCTCGCGGGCCAGTCGCATGCCGGGGTCCACGTGATCGAAGACGGTCGGCTCCAGGAAGCTGCCACCCGTGTCGGTGAGGGTGCGGGAGCCGCCGGTGAGCAGCCGGGCGCCCTCGGCCAGGCCGGTGCCGATGTGGTCCTGGACGCGCTTGAGGTGGGCCTCGCCGACCAGGGCGCCCATCTCGGTGGCGGGGTCGAGGGGGTCGCCGACGCGCAGCTCGCGTGCCCGCCGGACGATCGCCTCGGTGACGCGAGCGGCGACGGAGGAGTGCACGAGCAGCCGGGAGGGCGCGGTGCACATCTCGCCCTGGTTGAAGAAGATGCCCCAGGCGGCCGTGGCGGCCGCCGCATCCAGGTCAGGGGCGTCCGGGAGGATGATGTTGGGTGACTTGCCGCCCAGCTCCAGCCACACCCGCTTCAGGTTGGAGTCGGCCGCATAGCGCAGGAAGTGGCGGCCGACGGCGGTGGAACCGGTGAACGCCAGCACGTCCACATCGGGGTGCGACCCCAGTGCCCGCCCGGCCACCGGTCCCTTGCCGTTGACGACGTTGAGCACCCCCGGCGGCAGTCCGGCCTCGGTGGCGATCCGGCCCAGCAGCAGCGCGGACAGCGGCGAGTTCTCCGACGGCTTCAGCACGACCGTGCAGCCGGCCGCCAGAGCCGGAGCCACCTTCCAGCCGGCCAGGGTCAGCGGGAAGTTCCACGGAACGACGGCACCCACGACACCGGCCGGCTCCCGGGTGACCAGGGCGAGGGCGTCGGGGGAGGTGTGCGGCGACTCGTCGGTGAGTTTGTCCGCCAGCTGCCCGTACCAGCGGAAGGTGTTGATGACCGCGCGGAGCTCGATCCCGTACGCGTCGGTGACGGGCTTGCCCATCTCCAGGCTGACGGTGAGGGCGATCTCCTCGCGTCGTTCCTGGAGCAGGTCGGCGATGCGCACCAGCACGCGGCCCCGCTCGGCCGGCGCCAGCCACGGCCACGGGCCGGTGTCGAAGGCACGGCGGGCGGCGGCCACGGCCGCGTCCACCTCGGCGGTGCCACCGTCGGCGACCTGGGTCAGCACATGCCCGTCCCGGGGGGAGACGGCACCGAAGGCCGACCCGCCACCGCCCTCGTCGGCGCCGTCGATGTGATGGGCGCCGGAGATGTCGAGGGACTTGGCGCGGCGCTGCCACTCCTCGTGGGTGACGTCCAGCATGCGGGACCTCCAGGAAGATTATTTGTACCCAAACGATAAGGTGTGCGGTGAGCCGTCACAAGGGCTCAGGGATCGTTCCGGCAGGCCTGCGGGCCCTCGGGGAAGGGAGCAACCACCGTGCGCGCACTCGTCGTCCAGCACGACCACGTGACGGAGCCGGGTCTGATCGGAGCCCGGCTCGTGGAGCGTGGATACGACCTCACCGCCGTCACCGTCGTACCCGAGGAGCACCACCACGCGCCGGACGTGACCTTCGACTTCCCCGACGCCGACGGCTGGGACCTGATCGTGTCGCTCGGCGCTCCCTGGTCGGTGTACGACGAGACGGCCGTCGGCCCCTGGATCGAGGGCGAGCTGGCCCTGCTGCGCAAGGCCCACCACCTCGGTGTCCCGGTGCTCGGCGTCTGCTTCGGCGCGCAGGCGCTGGCCACCGCGCTCGGCGGCTCGGTCGCGGCGGCATCGCGCCCCGAGATCGGCTGGGTCGAGGTCGACACCGACGAGCCCTCCCTGATCGGCCCCGGTCCCTGGTTCCAGTGGCACTTCGACCGCTGCCTGCTGCCGCCCGGGGCGGAGGAGGTGGCCCGCAACTCCGTGTGCCCGCAGGCGTTCCGGCTCGGACGGAGCCTGGGGGTGCAGTTCCATCCGGAGACGACGACCGGCGTGGTGCGCCGGTACCTCGAACTCGGTGGTGCCGAGCAGTGCCTGCGGCACGGCGTGGATCCCGGCGAGCTGCTGGACCGGACCCGGGACCTGGAGCCGGTGGCCCGGGCGAACGCCCGCCGCCTGGTCGACGAGTTCCTCGACCGGGCGGCGGGCGCGGCCGGCTGACGTCTCCGCGTCCACCGGCAGGTGCTCAGGCCGCCTCGCCGGGCCCGGGCAGGTCACGTGCGGCGACCTCGCCGACGGGCACCTTCCGGTGCGCCGTCGCCCGGTGTGCCTTCCGGTGCGCCGTCGCCCCGGGCACCTTCCGGTGCGCCGTCACCCCGTCCACCTGGGGCACCTGCACCCCGGCGAGCGTCTCGGGCACCGCGTGCCCGCGGAACGGCGAGGGCGCCCGGGGCCCGCCGCCGGGCGGTGGCCTCACCCGTCGGCCACGGTTCTGTGGGTCAGCCGGGCCACGACGACGCCCAGGACCAGGACGACCGGGACGGTGAGGACCAGCCAGAGGGCGGTGCTTCTCTCGCCTCCGATGAGAGTGGTGAAGTTCTCCAGGATCAGCCAGATCGCACCAGTGATGCCGAGCGCCCCCAGGGTCGGGGCGATCAGGGTGTTCCACGGCCGCGCGTCCAGGCGCCCGCGGCGGAAGAAGGCGACCACGGAGACCGAGGTGAGCAGGTACAGCAGCATGATCCCGAGGACGGCCACCCCGCTGCCCCAGGAGAAGAGCGAGAGGACCGGGTCCTTGCCGGCCAGCGCGAACGGGACGACCAGCAGGAAGGAGATGGCCGTCTGGACCCAGCCGGACACGGCGGGCGAGTGGCGGCGGTTGATGGTCGACAGCCTGCGGGGCAGCAGCCCGTCGCGGCTGAGGGAGAACAGGTAGCGGTTGGCGGAGTTGTGGAAGGCGAGGATGCCGGCGAACAGGGAGGTGGCCAGCAGGACGGGCAGGACATCGTTGACCCAGGCGCCGAACAGGTCGGCGATCGGCGCGAAGACGAAGGCCGTGGAGTCACCGTTCTGCAGCGCCGCGCCCGCGGCCTGGGCCGCCTTCGAGGCCCCGTACGCCGACACCAGCATCCAGGAGGCGAAGGCGAAGAAGCCGGTCACGAGGGCGACGGCCAGATACGTGGCCCGCGGCACGGTCTTGCGCGGTTCGCGCGCCTCCTCGCCGTAGATCGCGGTCGCCTCGAAGCCCACCATCGACGCCACGGCGAACATCAGCGCCACGCCCGGTGCCCCGTCCAGGGCCGCACCCGGCGAGAACGACTGGGCGACGCCGAGTCCCTCGGGCCCGCCGCCCTTGAAGAGGGTGACCAGCGCGAAGACCGCGAGGATGCTGAACTCGGCCAGGACGAAGACCGCCAGCACCTTCGCCCCCATCTCGATGCCCGAGGCGCCCAGCACCTGGACGATCGCCATGGTGACCACGGCACACGTCCACCAGGGCACGTCCGCCCCGGTGTACTGCCCCAGCAGCCCGCTCACGGTCGCGCCGTACAGGCCGTACATCGCGGCCTGGATCGCGCAGTAGGCGAACAGCGCGATCCCGGCACTGCCGGTACCGAGATCCCGGCCGAGCCCCTTGCCGATGTACGTGTAGAAGGCGCCGGCGTCCACGACGTGCCGGCCCATGGCCACGAAGCCGACCGAGAACAGCAGGGTGATCACACCGGCCGCCAGATAGGCGGCAGGGGCGCCGGCGCCGTTGCCGATGGCGACGGCGATGGGCACCGCGCCCGCGACACCGGTGAGCGGTGCCTGGGCGGAGAGGACGAAGAAGAGGATGCCCAGAACGCCGAGCGAATTGGGTTTGAGCTTGCCTGCGGTGGAGGCGTCGGGCGCGGTCTGGTTCTCGACCGCCGTCTGACTGTCCACTCGGATCACCTGCCAGGAGGGAAGAGGGAATCGTTTCAGGCCAAACGAGTTGCCTCATGGTGGGCTGGAACTATCCTTTTGACAAGGGGCCGCGGAGATATTTTCTCCCGGACCTGCGGACGCCGCGACCGCTGCGGAAGCCGGGGCCGTGTCTTGTGCGGCGCAGAAGGACATGGCACACGGACGGCGGACACGGACGGCCGACAGGGACGGCCGACAGGGACGGCCGACAGGAACGGCCGACAGGAACGGCGGACAGGGACGGCGGATACGGAGGAGGCCCTGGACGATGAACGTCCAGGGCCCCGGGGTGCGCAGGTCGGCGATGTCTCAGGCAGGCGGCCCGCCCTCGGTGTCCGGGTCGGCATGCCCGGCCGCGAGCAGCCGGAGCAGGCCGCGCAGCTCCCCGATGGCGGCGTCGGTGACCTCGGGCCTGCCGAAGACGAGCTGGTGCAGGACGAGGCCGTCGAGTGCGGCGAAGACCAGCCGGGTCAGCGCTTCGTCCGCGCCGGCCGGCAGCATGCGGGTCAGCTCGCGCCGGGTGGCGTCGAAGTACTCGTCGTACAGCGCACGCAGGTGCGGCAGCAGTTCGGGGCGACGCCGGGACTCGAGCAGCAGCTCGTACTGGAAGGCCTGTATGTCCGGATCCGCCGTGACCATGTCGGACACGCCCGCCGCGAAGTCCGCGACCTCGCCGGTGCCCGGTTCCAGGGCGCTCGTGCTCAGCGAGGTGCGGATCGTGTGGGTGAGGGTCTCCTCGATCAGCGCGTCACGTGAGCCGAAGTGGTGCACGACGAGCCCGTGGGTGACCCCCGCCTCCTCCGCCACGGCCCGGTAGGTGAGCCTGCGCAGCCCGCCTCTCGCCACCACTCTCACGGCGGCGCTCAGCAGGGCCTCGCGTCCCTCGCCGTAGTTCAGGCGCTTGCGCGGCTGTCGGCCCGTGGACGAGTCGGAATGGGTCATGGCTGCGACCCTATCCGTCCGCCGGCGCATCCGGAGGAGGCCGGGTCGCGCCCCGTCCCGGCCGGCGCGGGCCGGCAGCACCGCACCGGGCGACTTTCCGTGTCGGACCCGGCGCGGCGCCGTCTTCGGGCGGCGTCAGCGCCTGGGCGGCCGGATGCCGCGGAACTCCCAGTCGCCGCCCAGGGCGGTGGAGAGGACCTCCTCGGACTCGGTGGGCTGCGCGCCGACGTCGGTGCGGACCGGGGTGGGGCCGGTGACGATGTGGTTGGTGAGCCGGCCGAGACCCTCGACCTCGACCTCGACGACGTCACCCGGCTTCACGGGACGGGAGTTGGCCGGGGTGCCCGAGAGCAGCACGTCGCCGGGGTACAGGGTGATGGTGCGGGCGATGTCGGCGACGAGGTAGTGCATGTCCCACTTCATCTCGTCGGTCGAACCGTCCTGCACGACCTCGCCGTTGACGTACGTCCGCAGGCTCTTGCCCTGGAAGTCCCAGTCGGTGACGAGACCCGGGCCGAGCGGGCAGAGGGTGTCGGAGCCCTTCACCCGGAGCATCGACCCGGCGTCGGTGTCGCGGAAGTCGTGCAGCCCGTAGTCGTTGGCGATCGTGTAGCCCGCGATGTACTCACCGGCCTCCGCCGGGGAGATGTTGCGCGCGGTCCTGCCGATCACGATGGCGACCTCGCCCTCGTAGTTGAGCCACTTGCAGCCCTCGGGGCGGACGATCGCGCCCTTGTGGGAGTTGAGGGAGGAGGTCGGCTTGTGGAAGTAGGTCGGCGTGTCGGGCAGGGCGATCTGGAACTCGTCGACGCGGCTGCGGTGGTTGAGGTGGACGGCGATCACCTTGGAGGGGACGACCGGCGGCAGGTGGTGCGCCTCCTCGATCTTGACGCGGCGGCCGTCTCCGGCGACGAGTTCGTCTCCGTCGACGGTGACCTCGACGGCGGCGCCGTCGAGCAGGATGCGGCGGTATTCAGGCATGGCGCGGGCTCCTAGATACGGCTGTGGGGATTGCTCGGAGTGGGCTGTCCGGTACCGGTCCAGCCGTCGTCGGGACGGTCGAACCAGAGGTGCACCTGACCGGTGCCGATGGAGTTCTCGTACTCGCCGTACTGGCGTGCCCTGGCGGTGCAGGCCTGCTCGCCCAGGGCGCCGGCCATCATCAGGTAGTGGAAGAACTTCGCCTCGGGCTTGTACTTCCAGAACGTGTCCATGGTCTCGAGGACCTTGTCGTGGCGGCCTTCCTTGAACCAGGCGATGCGCTCGTGGTCCGCCTCCCGGGCCTCCGGGGTGAAGATGTGCGCCGGGTCGCTGGCCTCGTGGTCGCGCAGTTCGCGCAGCGGCCAGAAGGTGTGCGAGAGGGCGCCGGAGGCGATGAGCAGAACGCGACGGCCGGGTGTGGCGGCGATGCCGTCGGCGAGCGCGCGGCCGAGCCGCAGATGGTCCTCCATGTCCCCGGTCTGGCAGACCCCGATGGTCACCCACCGCTTGTCGGGCAGCCTCTCCCCGAGGAACTTCCAGAGGTTGATGGTGGCGTAGTAGATCGGCAGGTAGTCGTCGTCGATCGCGGTGATCCAGGTGCCGTGCTTGTCGGCGAACCTCGCGACGTTACGGGCGAGTTCGGGGTCGCCCGGGAAGTCGTACGGCATCCGGCACATGCCGCGCGGCAGCTCCTCGGAGGTGAAGAGCCCGGCCCGGCGCTGCTGGGCGGTGACGACGAACTCGACGGTGGTGGCCCAGTGCGAGTCGAGGACGACTACGGTGTCGTAGTCGTCGCGTTCGAAGACGTCCTTGCGCAGCTGCTCCAGGCCGGTGACGAGGGTGATCTCCTTGCCCTCGTTGAGCGCCAGCCGGTCCTCCTCCGGAAGCATGATGGTGGGGACATGGGCGAGGAGGCCCGCCCCGACGATCTCACCCATGGCCGTTCCATCCCTTCGGCGCGGTGACGGTGTTCTTCAGGTCGCAGTAGAAGTCGAAGCTCCAGGTGCCGCCCTCCCGGCCGACGCCGGAGTGGCGGGAGCCGCCGAAGGGCGCCTGCAGGTCGCGTACGAAGAAGCAGTTCACCCAGACCGTGCCGGCCACCAGCTGCGCGGTGACACGTTCGGCGCGCTCCCGGTCACCGGTGGCGAGGGTGGCGGCCAGCCCGAAGCGGGTGCCGTTGGCGAGGCGGACGGCCTCTTCCTCGGTGGTGAAGGTCTGGAGGGTCAGGACCGGGCCGAAGACCTCCTCCTGGACGATCTCCGAGTCCTGGGCGACGTCGGTCAGGAGGGTCGGCGCGTAGTACTGACCGTCCTTGCGGTGGCCGCCGATGACCGCGCGGGCGCCGGCCGCGAGCGCCCGCTGCACGAAGCCGTCGATCTTCTCCAGCTGGCGGGGGTGGATGTTCGGGCCGATGTCGGTGGCCTCGTCACGTGGGTCGCCCTGCTTCAGGGCCCCGGCCTTCTCCACGAACCGGCGCGTGAACTCCTCGGCGACCGACTCCTCGACCAGGAGGCGCGTCGCGGCCAGGCAGACCTGCCCGGCGTTGTCGTACTGCTCCACCGCGAGGTCCACGGCGAGGTCGAGGTCGGCGTCGGCGAACACCAGCAGGGGTGACTTGCCGCCGAGTTCGAGGCTGAGCGGGACCAGGTTCGAGGCCGCCGACGCGCTGATCCGCTTGGCCGTCGGAACCGACCCGGTGAAGCTGATCCGCCGCACGTCCGGGTGCGAGGTGAGGGCGTCGCCGATCTCGGAGCCGTAGCCCTGGACGACGTTCAGCACCCCGGCGGGCAGCCCGGCCCGGGCGGCGATGTCGGCGAGCAGGGACGCGGTCAGCGGGGTCCATTCGGCGGGCTTGAGGATCACGGTGTTCCCGGCGGCGAGGGCCGGGGCGACCTTCCAGGTGGCCAGCATCAGGGGTGCGTTCCACGGCGTGATCAGTACGGACGGACCCGCCGGGTCCCAGCTCACGTGGTTCGTGTGTCCCCGGGTCTCGAAGTCCTCGTGCTCCAGCTTCAGCAGCCAGTCGGCGAAGAAGCGGAAGTTGTGGGCGACGCGCGGCATGACGCCGCGGCGGTGGGAGCGCAGCAGTGCGCCGTTGTCGGTGGTCTCGACGATGGCGAGCTCTTCGATCCGCTTCTCCACCCCGTCGGCGACGGCGTGCAGGATGCGCGCACGCTCGGCGCGGGGGGTGGCGGCCCAGCCCGGGAAGGCCGCCTTGGCGGCGGCAACGGCCGCGGCGACCTCCGTCGCCGTACCGCGGGAGATCTCGCCGATCGTGCTGCCGTCGATCGGCGAGACATCGGTGAACGTTTCGGCGGAGGCGACGCGTTCGCCGCCGATCCAGTGCCGGGTGTCGACGGCGACCCCGGCCACCGTGATGGTGTGCTCGGTCATGTTGTCCGGTCTCCAAGTCCTCTGATGGGTAGGGGAGTCACTCGGCACCGGACGTGCCGGACTCCAGCAGCCGTCCGCCGTCCCAGACCACGCCGACCTGGCGGTAGTACGCGGCGATCGGCTCGCGGATCTCCAGCCGGGCCAGCTCCTCGGTGGGCGCCTCGAACAACTCCAGGTCCGCCTCGCCGACCCACGGCTGACCGCCCTCGAAGGAAGCGGCTCCCGACTTGATCAGCTCGTCGAGGGCGAGACCCTTGCCCTTCTCGATCGAGGGCAGCCAGCGGTGGTGGGCCATGGGATGGCCGTTGACGAAGCCGTTCGTCTCGGACGGCTCCCGCAGCGTGACCACGGCCTGGGCGAGCCGCCGGTCGGCGGCGGCCAGGGTCGCCCCGAAGCGGGCGCCGGCCTCGATCCGCGGAGCGGGGCCGTAGGGGTGCGGGCGCGTCTGGTGGATGGAGCCGAGCTTCTTCGGATACCCCTGGTGGAGGCCACGGGCTATGGCGAAGTCCTTGTCGACCCAGATGTAGACGCAGCGGGTGTAGGTCTGCCCCCGGTACTTGCAGCGGACGACCGCGAACGCCTCCTTGTACTGGGCGCGGACCGGGTCCAGCAGCTCGTCACCGGCCTCGGAGCACGACTGCCAGTCGGCCCAGATCAAGGCGACCGCACCCGGATCCTCGTCGGCCGGCTCCAGCGGTTCGGGCAGCAGTTCACGCACGCGCGCGGGATCCGTGCGGTACTCGACGGTGAGCAGGTCACCCGAGTAGCGCCACGGCGGGGACGGAATGAGCGAGGACGCGCCGCTCGCCGTCTTGGGGTGGAAGTAACCACGGACACTGGACATGGAGGGGTTCCTTACGCGGTGAGGGCGGGCTGCTTGAGCAACTGCGCGCGGTAGCGGGCGGCACCCATGGCGGCGGCCTGACCGCCGAGCGCGACGACGCCGACGAGCTGTCCGCCGACGTGATAACCGACCAGGACGTCGCCCTCGGGGTCGCCGTCCAGGATCCGCACGTCGTCCTTGCCGAGGGCCGGCGCCCCGAAGGACTGCAGCCGGAACTCGTGCTGGTCGCTCCAGAACGTCGGCAGCGGTGCGAACGACGCGGTCCCGGCCTCGGCGCCGTCGAGATGGGCGACCAGGACCCTGGCGGCGTGCTTGGCGGTGTCCGTGGGGATGGACCAGTGCTCGACCCGGCGGGGCGCGCCGTCGTAGCGGGCGTTGGGGAAGCGGGCGACGTCACCGACCGCGACGACCTCCGGCCGTCCCCCGACCCGCAGCTGCCCGTCGGTGAGCACGCCGTCGGACAGATCGAGGCCGTTGCCTTCCAGCCACTCGACGTTGGCGACGGAGCCGACCGACTCGACGACGACGTCGGCGGGCAGCACGGTGCCGTCGCTCAGCACCACGCCCGTGACCCGGTCGTCCCCCTCGAACCCGTCGACCCCGGTGCCGAGCCGGAAGCGCACCCCGCGCTCCTCGTGCCGCTTCAGCAGGGCCCTGCCGAGCAGTTCGCCGAGCGGCCCGACCATGGGCAGCGGCAGCGGGTCGACGACGGTCACCTCGCGGACACCGAGTCCTACGGCGGTGGCGGCGACCTCGCAGCCGATGAACCCGGCGCCGACGACGACCACGCGGGCGCCGGGGCGGATGAGTTCCTCGCGCAGGGCCTGGGCATCGGCGAGGGTGCGCACCGTGTGGCGGCCGGTCAGGGGTCCCGGGCAGCGCAGCCGCCGGGGCCGCATGCCGGTGGCGACGACCAGGCCGTCGTACCGAATCGTCCCTCCGTCGTCGAGCTCGACGATCCGCTCGTCGAGCCGGGCCGCGACGATCCTGGTGCCGAGGCGCCATTCCACGTCGGCGACGGCCGCCTTGGGGGTGAAGGCCAGCGACTCGAAGGGCGCCTTGCCGGCCAGGACCTCCTTGGAGAGGGGAGGCCGGTTGTAGGGCATGTGGGGCTCGTCGCCGACGACGGTGACAGCCCCGGTCCAGCCCGCCGCGCGCAGCTGCTCGGCGGCCCGCAGGCCGCCCATCGAGCCACCCGCGACCACTACGCGTCCGGTGACGGCTCCGGTCGTGGTGCCGGGCATCGGGATCAGGCCTCGATCCGGATGGCCTGCAGCGGACACACGTCGGCGGCTTCCTCGACCTCGTCGCGCAGCGCCTCGTCCACGTCGGAGACGTAGACCAGGTGACCTTCGTCGTCCATCGAGAAGACGTCGGGGGCCGCGAAAACGCACTGGCCGTGATCCTGGCACTTGTTCATGTCGACGACGACCTTCATGGCGGTCCTCCTAGGGGCGAGCGACGCGTCGGAGCAGAGGGGGAGTGGAAAGCGAAGGAGGGGCCCGGCCCGGGTGCGGCCGGGCCCCTCGGCCAAAGGGGTGCGGAAATCCGCACCCCTTTACTCGTTTGGCCTCAAACAAGATAGGAAGCGCGCTCGCCCCCGGTCAACACCTGTCCGGGTGGATAAATTATTCGAACCGACCCCTTGCGGGATCGGGACTCCCCTCCATACCGTTCGGGGTCAAATGACGGGGTCGAGGGTCTGCCTCCTCTTCCTCCTTCCGGCCCTCGGCTCCCGTCTTCTGCTCCCTCCCCATACCCGCAGACACGGCACGAGGGAATCCCGCCCTCCCGTCAAGGAGACGTCAGTGAGCGCATCCGACACCCCAGACATCCGCCGGCACATGGAGCGGCTCGCCGCCGAGGGCGTCGACGTGGTCCGGGTGGTCTACCCCGACCTGATCGGCACCGACCGCGCCCGTGACGTCCTGCTGGACCATCTGCCGTCGGCCTGCGGGCACGGCCTGGCCTTCTGCCGCGCCGTCTACCACACCACCCCGCAGGGCAACGTGGTACCGGTCGCGGGTGGCCTGGACGCCGGTCTGCCGGACGTGCACGTGCGGCCGGACCTGTCGACGCTGACCGTGCTGCCCTGGGAGCCCGGCGTCGCGACCTGTCTCGGCGAGGTCACCGACCCGGCGACCTCGGCCCCCGCCCCCGAGTCACCGCGCGACCTGCTGCGCGCCGTCCTGGCCCGGTGTTCGGAGCAGGGCCTGCGCCCCGTCGTCGGCCCCGAGCTGGAGTACTTCCTGCTGGAGCCCGCGCCCGGCACACCCACCGGCTGGCGCCGTTCGCCGGAGATCACCGGTGCCGTCTACACCGCCGGTCTGCGCTCCGACCCGGACAACCACCTGCTGCGCGTCCTGCGTCTGCTCCGCGACCTGCGCATCGGCGTCACCAGCGGCAACCACGAGTTCGACGGCGGTCAGTACGAGATCAACCTGACCCACTCCGACGCCCTGGACGCCGCCGACCGCGCCTTCCGCTTCAAGGCCGCGGTCAAGGAGCTCGCCCGCAAGGAGGGCAGCATGGCCACCTTCATGGCCAAGCCCTTCGGCGACGCCGGCGGCAGCGGCTTCCATCTCCACCTGTCCTGCGACGACGCCGAGGGACGCAACGCCTTCGACGACCCGGCCGGCGCCCACGGCCTCTCCGCCACGGCCCGGCACGCGATCGCCGGCATCCTCGCCCACGCCCCGGCGCTCGCCGCGCTGGCCAACCCGACCGTGAACTCGTACAAGCGCTTCGGCCCCGACACCCTCGCGCCCTGGCTGATCGACTGGGGGCTCGACAACCGCAGCGCCATGATCCGCATCCCGCCCGAGCGCGGCGCCGGCGCCCGGCTCGAACTCCGCCTCGGCGACGCCAGCGCCAACCCCTACCTGCTGATCGCCGGCACGATCGCCGCCGCCCTGCTCGGTGTCCGGGCGGGGGAGGAGCCCCCGGCCCCGCTGGAGGGCTACGGCTACGACACCGCCCGCTCCGCCCTGCTGCCCCAGACGCTGTCCGCCGCGCTGGACGCGCTGGAGGCGGACACCGACCTCACCGACCTGCTCGGCAAGGACTTCACCACTTCTTTCCTCACCTACAAGCGCGACGAGCTCGAACGCTTCGGCCGGCACGTCACCGACTGGGAGTTCACCGAGTACGCCTACCACCTCTGAGCCCGCACAAGCCCCTCCCAGGAGACCACCATGACCAGCCCCACCGTCCCCGCCACCCCCACCACCCAGGCAGAACTGCGCGAACGTCTCGCTGAGCCGATTCCGCTGGACGAGGTGAACCTCGCCGACCTCGACAACTTCACCGACCCCACCAAGCCCTGGCGCATGTTCCACACCCTGCGTCACGAGGACCCGGTCCACTGGACCCCTGAAGAGGCTCCCAACTCCGGATTCTGGGCGGTGACCCGGCACGCCGACATCGCCACCGTCGACCGCGACCCGGACACCTTCACCTCGACGAAATTCGTCAACCTCGAAGAGCTCGAAGACGACCAGATCAAGAAGCGCGCCTCCATCCTGGAGATGGACGGTGTGCGCCACCGCGCCCTGCGCAGCGTCATCCAGCGCCAGTTCGGCGCGAGCGTCATCAACGGCTACAGCGACTTCCTGCGCGGGCTGACCGCCCAGACCCTGGACGCCGCCCTGCCCAAGGGCACCTTCGACTTCGTCCGCGAGGTCTCCGCCGACTTCCCCATCAACGTCCTCGCCCGCCTGCTCGACGTCCCGCCGGAGGACAACCAGAAGCTCATCGACTGGGGCAACCGCATGGTCGGCAACACCGACCCCGACTACGCCGACGTCCTGCTGGAGAGCGCCGAGAGCGAGCAGTACAAGGACCTGCCCTTCCGTTCCCCCGCCGCGCTCGAGGTCTTCGAGTACGGCCGCGACCTGGCCAGCCGGCGGCGGGGCAAGGACGGCACCGACATCGTCTCCAAGCTCGTCAACACCACCCCGCGCGACGGTGTACCGCTCTCCGCCCAGGACTTCGACAACTACTTCCTGCTCCTGGTCGTGGCCGGCAACGAGACCACCCGCCACACCATGTCGCACGCCATGCTCGCCCTCCTCCAGCACCCCGAGCAGCTCGCCCGCCTCAAGGACGACCCGTCGCTGATCCCCACGGCGGTCGAGGAGTTCCTGCGCTGGGCCTCCCCCGTGTACCACTTCCGCCGTACCGCGACCCGGGACGTGGAGCTGGGCGGCAAGCGGATCAAGGAGGGCGACAAGGTCGTCATGTGGTACGCCTCCGGCAACCGCGACGAGGAGGTCTTCGGCAACCCCTACGACTTCGACGTCACCCGGCAGCACAACGACCACGTCACCTTCGGCAAGGGCAGCCCCCACCTGTGCCTGGGCAACCTCCTCGCCCGCACCGAGATCCGCATCATGTTCGAGGAGCTCATCCCGCGCATCGCGGACATCAAGCTGGCCGGCGACGTCCCCCGGGTCCGCTCCAACTTCGTCAACGGCATCAAGAAGCTGCCGGTCGAGGTGACTCTCGCCTGAGCGGCCGGCGACATCCGGCCGTGCACGCCTGCGCGCGACGTCGTGCACGGCCGGTCCGGCGGCCCAGGACTCCGGACCGACATTCCCCCAGCGAACCAGGAGAGGAGAGGACGGCGATGACCGGTGCGATCATCGACGCGCGGGCCTGCCCGCCGATCCCGGCGTTTCTGCAGGATCGGACCTGGGCCCGGTTCGCGGGCACCCTCGAGGGCGTGGCGGCACGCGGCTGGACCGTCGGCCGGTCGACGGACCCGCCCGGTCTGAGCGCGTATCTCGACGAGTGCCGGCGGCTCGGGATCTCCCGCGCGGGCCTCACCGCGCGCGTGCCGAACGACCTGTGGGGCGGCCAGGGGAACGATCCGGTGTTCGACGCGGTCGCCCAGAGGCCGGACTTCTTCTTCGCCTGCGGGGCGGTCGACGCGCTGGAAGCCGATCCCGGAGCGGCGGCGCAGCAGCTCAAGGACCGCGGTGCGCGCGGTGTGGTCGTCGAGCCCGGCCTCGCGCGCACTGTCCTGCACATCGACGACCGGTCGCTCGACCCCGTCTACGACGCCTGCCAGTCCGTCGGGCTGCCGCTGCTGCTGATGGGCGGGGGCGAGACGGGACCCGATCTGAGCTACAGCGACCCGCTGCGGCACGAGCGGGTGGCCATCCGCTTTCCCCGGCTGCAGATCGTCTACATGCACGGGGGATGGCCGTTCGTGCAGGCGGCTCTGGGGGTCGCCTTCCGCCGGCCCAACGTCTGGATGATGCCGGACGTGTACTTTCCCGGACTCCCCGGTGAACAGGACTACCTGCTGGCGATGAAGACGTTTCTGCAGGACCGGTTCCTGTTCGCCAGCAACTACCCGTACTGCCCGTTGGACGAGATCGTCGAGCGCTATCACGGCTTCGGCCTTTCCGACGACCTGCTCACCAAGGTGCTGCACGACAACGCCGAGCGGCTGTTCTTCGCCGGCTCCGGTGATGCAGCACGCTGACCGATCCACGCCTTCCCGTTCACGCCTTCGCGGCGAACATCCCGTCGACGGCATCGGAAAACCGGTCCCGTATCGGGCTCCACACTCGATGATCAAGGAGGACCTGATGAGCAAGCAGCAGGGCTTCACAGCTCAAAGCCCAGGGCTCGCCGACGGGGGTACGCCCCCTGCCCCTGCCGACGCGAGGGAGGGCGGCGGGCTTCGCGGACGGATCGGCGTGCTGGAGCTGACGCTGACGGTGCTGGCGTTCTCGGCGCCCATGGTGGTCGTCACCGGCCCCACGCCGTTCGTCATCATCTTCGGAGGCGCCGGCGCGCCCCTGGCCTTCGTGCTCGCCATGGCCGTGCTGCTGCTGTTCGCGGTCGGCTACACCGCCATGACCCGTTACCTGCCCAACCCGGGGGCGTTCTACGCCTACATCACAGCGGGGCTCGGCAAGATCACCGGTCTCGGCTCCAGCTTCCTCGCCTTGTTCGCCTACCTCGCGTTCGCCGTGAGCACCTATGCCTTCTTCGCGGTCGTCGCCAATGCTCTCGTGTCGCTCGTTCTCGGCGGACCGGACCTCCCGTGGTACGTCTACGCGCTGGCGGGGGTCGCCGCGACCGGCATCCTGGGCTACTTCCGCATCGACCTGTCGGCGAAGGTGCTGTCCGCCGTGATGGCGTGCGAGGTCCTCCTCGTCGGAGCCTTCGACGCCGCGGTTCTCTGGGACGGGGGCGCCCGCGGGACATCGCTGACCCCCTTCACGTGGCACGCGCTCGGGTCAGGGTCGGTGGGGCTGGCCGTGCTGTTCGCCGTCATGTGCTTCGTGGGCTTCGAGGCGACCGCGGTCTTCCGGGAGGAGACCAAGGACCCGGAGCGCACGGTCCCCCGTGCCACCTACCTGTCGGTGACGGCCATCGGCGTGTTCTACGTCGTCTCCGCGTGGTGTCTCATTCTCGCCTACGGTACGGAGAGCGCCCAGAAGGTGGCGGAGTCCAACTTCGCCGGCATGTTCTCGAGTGCGGCCGGAACCTTCCTCGGGACGTGGGCGGGCGATGCCGTCACGGTGCTGGTGGTCACGTCGGCCTTCGCGGCCCTCCTGGCGGGGCAGAACATCCTGGCCCGGTACTGCCACTCCCTGGGCGTCGACCGGGTACTCCCCATGAGGCTGGGCAAGGTGCATCCCCGACACGGATCTCCCCACATCAGTTCGCTCACGGTCTCGGCAGTGATCCTCGTCGCGGTGTCGGTCCTCGCGTTCACGACCAGCGACGTGGCGGCGACCTTCAGCCAGCTGGCAGGTGCGGCCGCCTTCGCCGTGGTCGCACTCATGTTCCTGACGACTGTGTCCGTCGTCTTCTTCTTCCGGCGGAACCGGGATGTCGCTGACGT
Source organism: Streptomyces sp. NPDC020490 (assembly GCF_044335305.1). Classification (NCBI taxonomy): domain Bacteria; kingdom Bacillati; phylum Actinomycetota; class Actinomycetes; order Kitasatosporales; family Streptomycetaceae; genus Streptomyces; species Streptomyces sp. NPDC020490. The sequence continues at coordinate 33,365 of NZ_JBIRUY010000019.1, forward strand.
GTCGGTCTGGCACACGGTGGTCGCTCCTGTGCTGAGCGGCCTCGGTCTCGGCGCGATCCTGTGGCTCTGCCTGACGAACTTCACGACCATGACAGGCGGATCCGCAGCCTCCTCGATCGTCTATCAGGTGCTCATGGGGGCCGTCTTCCTCAGTGGTATGGCTCTGGCGCTGCTGTACCGCTCCAGGCGGCGGGACGTGTACGCGCGCATCGGCCGGCAGACGGTCGGGTGACCCGGTCCTCTGCCGGATGAACGGGACGCTCCGGCCGTCCGAGAACGTCGACAGCCGCCGTGGCGACGTACGTGGCGGCAGGGAGTTGTGACATGGCAAGGAGAAACGAAGTGCGCGGTGGGGAGACCGGAAGCGCGAAGGGACGCCTCGACGGCAAGGTGGCCTTCGTCACCGGCGCGGCAGGAGGACTCGGCCGAAGCCACATCCGACGGCTGGCGGAGGAAGGCGCCGACCTGGTCATCGTCGACATCTGCAAGCCGATCGGCACCGTGCCGTATCCGCTCTCGACCCCCGCCGAACTGGATGAGGCCGTCGGCGAGATCGAGGCACTGGGACGCCGCGTCGTCGCGAGGCAGGCGGATGTCCGGGACCGGGCGGCCCTGCAGGCCGCCTTCGACGCCGGTGTGGCCGAGTTCGGGTACATCGATGTCGTGGTGGCGAACGCCGGGATCGCCCCGATGCTGGTCCAGGACCGCCCCCAGGCGTGGCAGGACGTGATCGACGTCAACCTGACCGGCACGTTCAACACCGTCGAGGTGGCGATCCCCAGCATGGTGTCGGCCGGGCGGGGCGGCTCCATCGTCGTCATCAGCTCGACCGCGGGTCTGGTCGGGATCGGGGGAGGCAGCAACGGCGGCCTCGGATACGTGGCTTCCAAGCACGGGGTCGTGGGCCTGATGCGGTCCTACGCGAACAACCTGGCGCCCCACGGCATCCGGGTCAACTCGGTGCATCCGACGGGTGTGTCCACCAGGATGATCGCCGACCCGGCCATCCTGGAGTTCGTGGCGCAGGATCCGGTCCTGTCGAAGGAGGCTCCGAACGCGCTGGACGTCGACACGATCGAACCGGTCGACGTCTCGAACGCGGTTCTGTGGCTCGCTTCCGAGGAGGCACGCTATGTGACCGGCGTGACCCTCCCTGTCGACGCCGGCTTCATCAACCGCAGGTGAGGAGATACCGCATGACTCGAAGCCACCCTGATCTGATCCTGCACTCGGGGCAGGTCAAGACCCCCTCGGGCTGGTCGCAGGCGATGTCCGTCACCCGCGGGGTGATCGACCGGGTCGGACGCGACGAGGACGTTCTCCCCGACCGCGGCCCCGGCACCCAGGTGATCGATCTGGCCGGAGACGTCGTCCTGCCCGGTCTGCACGATCTCCACGTGCACCCGATCTACGCGGGCATCAGGCAGCGGCGATGCCGGATCCCGCAGGGCTCGAACCTGGACGAGACCCTGCGCATCGTCAAGGCGTACGCGGAGGGTGTCCAGCCCGGCGAATGGGTTCTCGGGGGGCAGTGGGACGCGTACGCCCTCGGATGCGTGCCGAACCGGACGATGCTCGACTCCGTGGCACCGGACGTCCCGGTGCATCTGGAGGACACCAGCGGGCACAGTTCCTGGGCCAACAGCGCCGCGCTCGCGATGGCCGGCATCTCCGCGAGCACCCCCGACCCCGAGGGCGGCATCTTCGAGCGGGACGCGAACGGTGAGCCGACCGGGATCCAGCGGGAGAACGCCGCCTACCTTCTCGCCGAGGCGGCTCCGAAGCCGACCGGGACGGATGTCGAGTCGGCTCTCGCGTGGTCGCTCGAGGAGATGCTGTCCTTCGGCATCACCTCGTTCACCGAGGCCGCGCTCGGTTTCACCGCGGGTTCACGGACCGAGATGGCAGCCTACGCGGCGCTCGCCCGCCGGGGCGAGCTCAAGCAACGCGTACGTGTCTGTACGACCTGGACGCCGGACGACCCCGAGAGCAATGAGGTGATCGAGAGGCGTAACTTCCACGCCTACGGGCGCCTCGTGCCGGACGGCGTCAAGATCTTCCTGGACGGCGTGCCCACCGACGGCCACACCGCCGCGATGCTCGAGCCGTACGCCGACACCGTGGAAGGCCGTGACGACCACGCCGGCCGGCACGGAATGCTGCAGATCCCCGCCGAGGTCCTGAACGAGGCCGTCATCCGATTCGATCGCATGGGCCTGACGGTGAAGTTCCACGCGGCCGGCGACGCCGCCGTGCGGGCGGCCCTCGACGCCATCGGCGCTGCCCGTGAACGGAACGGGTTCGGTCCGCAGATGCACAACGTCGGCCACTGCACGTTCGTCGCCAAGGCGGACATCGAACGTGCCTCCCGGATCGGGGCGACGTTCGAGGTCTCGCCGTACCTGTGGCGGCCCGCTCCCATCTGCTCCGACATCGCCTCCGCGGTCGGACCGGAAACCGTCGGACGCGTCTGGCCGATCCGCGAGATGCTCGACGCTCGTGCGCTGGTGGTTCCGGGCTCCGACTGGTCCGTCGTGCCGTCGGTCAATCCGTGGGCGGCCATCGAATCGCTCGTCACCCGGCAGGAGCCGGGCGGCAGCTCCGAGTCGTTCGGAGAGTCGCAGGCGATCACCCTCCAGGAGGCGCTGGACATCTTCACCGTCAACGCCGCCCGGCAGGAAGGGGCGGTCGACCGCGTCGGGGCGATCGAACCCGGCCTGCTCGCCGACGTCATCGTGGTCGACCAGAACCCGTTCGACGTACCCATCACCCGGGTCCACGCGACGGAGGTGCAGCTGACGATCATCGAGGGCGAGATCGTGTTCAGCCGGCGCCCGGCCTGAGCTCGTGGCCGCAGGTCCGGCGCGCCGGACCTCGGTGCGCCGGACCGGGAGAGGTCCTGTCACCCGTCCTGTCTGCGGCGGCCTCTCCCCGGCCCGGCCGTTCCTGCCGGCCGGCGCGGCGCTGCCGTCCGTCCGTCGCTGATGGTTCCACGGTTCCCTGTCTCTTCGGTCGCCGGCGAGGTCCGGCCCGGATGGCCCGCGTGCCGGCGACGGCGGCGACGCAGTGCTGTGCGCGGTGCGGCGGGAGTGGATGAGGGCGTCGAGCAGGTACCGCTCGCGGTCACGGGATCAGTGGCCTCGAGGGGCAGGTCACAGGCGTCAGCGTGCCGGATCCGGTGTGGGCGACGGGGGTCAGGAGGGTGGGACGCGGGTGAAGCGGCCTGCCACCGACAGGTCGGCCTCGATGCGGTCCGCCGTGCGGCGCAGTTCGGGGAGGATGTCCCGGACGCATTCCTCCACCGTGCGCCGGGCCGCGTGCATCGCGACGTTCACGGCGGCCACCGCGTGGCCGGTCCGGTCGCGGACCGGGACCGCGATCGAGCGCAGGCCCTCCTCCAGCTCCTCGTCGGTCAGGGCGTAGCCCTGGGTCCGGATCCGGGCCAGGAGGCGGGTCAGGGTCTGCGGGTCCGTGACCGTGCGGGGAGCCGGCGGGGGCGGGGTGCCCAGGGCGGGGGGCGGCGGCGGTGCGTCCGCCAGCATCACGCGTCCCAGTGATGTCGCGTACGCCGGCAGTCGGGTGCCCACCGTGATGTTCACGCTCATCACGCGGGTCGTGCCCACCCGGGCCGTGTACTGGATCTCCGGGCCGGATCCCGAGTCCGTCAGCACCGCCAGGGACGCCGACTCGTGGACCCGCGCCGACAGCTCCGCCAGGTGCGGGGTCGCGATCTCGGGGAGTGTCGTGCGGGAGAGCGGGGGGAAGCCCAGGGAGAGGACCCGGGGGGTCAGGGTGAAGGTGCGCGGATCGTCGCCCGGCGTCACCAGGCCGAGGTGTGCGTAGGTGATCAGGGCCCGGCGGGCCGTCGCCCGCGCCAGGCCCGTCGCCTTCGCCACGTCCGTCAGGGTCAGCGCGGAGCGGCCCTCGCCGAACGCCGTCAGGACCGTCAGGCCCCGCGCCAGCGACTCCACGAACTCGCGGCCCAGCCGCTGCTTCGACGCGCCCGTCCAGGCCGCCAGGGCAGAGGGAGCGCGCGCGGGCTCGGGCGGGGGCGCGGTGCGCAGGTCGTCCTCCATCCGGGACACCGCCGCGCGCAGGCGCTCCAGCAGCGTGTCCCGCAGGTCCGCCGCCGTGTGCCGGCTGGTGTGGCTCACCACGTTCGCCACGCAGGCGATCCGGCCGCTGCGGGGATCTCGTACGGGTACGGAGACGGCGACCAGCCCCGGTTCGATCAACTGGTCGTCCGACGCCCAGCCGTTCGCTGCCGCCCGCGCCGTACGGCGCTCGAAGTCGGCGTCGGCCGAGGGGTGTTCGCGCGGGGGTACGGCCGGGAAGGCGTGGTCGTGCGGGTCCGCCGCGCGGCGCGCGCGCCACCTCTGCCAATCAGCCTCCGTCCACTCCGTCGCGAACAGCGGTCCCGGCGCGGTGCGTTCGGCCGGCAGCAGGTCGCCGATGCGGAAGCTCAGCGACATCGCGCGGCGGCGGGTGGCCTGGTGGATGAAGCGGATGCCGTCGCGGTCGGTGACCGCCAGGGACACCGACTCGTCCAGTTCGTCGGCCAACGCGTCGGCGTGTCCGCCCAGCAGCGCGGGCAGGCGCAGGGCGGCCAGGTAGGCGTTGCCCAGTTCCATCAGGCGGGGGGCCAGCACCGCGTCGCGGCCGTCCAGACGGACGTAGCCCATGCGGCCCAGCGTCAGGGTGATGCGGTCGACCGTGGAGCGGGCCAGGCCGGTGGCCCGTTCCAGGCCGCTCAGGCTCAGCGTGCCGCCCGCCTCCGTCAGCCGCTGCAGCACGGCGATTCCCCGGATCAGCGGCGTGACCGCCTCGGTCGGTGGGACCGGCTCGGTCGGTGGGACCGGCTTGGTCGGTGGGACCGGCTTGGTCGGTGGGACTGGCTCGGTCGGTGCGGGGGAGGCGCCGGCGGACGCACGGGAGGCGTCGGCGGGGTCGACGGCGTTCATCGCGGCATCGGGGGCGGGAGCCGGGACGGGAGCGAGGAAGAGGACGAGGACGAGGGCGAGGGCGAGGGCGGGAGCGGGAGCGGGAGCGGGAGCATCGGATTTCGGTTTCTGGTACGTCGGTTCGGCACGCCTACCGTAATGCGCGCGTCCGTCACCGCTGAGCCGGGGCGATCGAAGGGGCGGCTCCCCGCCCTGCCCGGCCGCTCACCCCCGGGTCACCGCCACCCGGTAGTCCCCTTCCCCGTCCCTGCTCGTCACCGTGATCCGGATGTCGCCGTCCGGGGCGCGGAACTCCTCGCCCGGAGTGAAGGGGGCGTCGGAGAGTTCCGCGTGGACGTTCGGGGCGTGGGTGCAGCCGCCGGAGTCGGGCTGGGCGTCGTAGACCGTGACCGGGCCCATGCCGGTGTCCACGCCGGCGTCGACCCGGTAGATGAGCACGCCCGGCCGGCACACGGCCTCGTCGTTGCCCTCGCGGGTGCGCACTTCGACGGCGTAGCCGCGGCGGCCGTCGATGGGAACGAAGATCAGCTTCGGGCCACCGGTGCGGGCGAGCGGCGTCAGCGTGTACCGCACGGTGCCGTGCGTCGCCGCGCAGGTCACCTGGCCGGGGTCCAGCCAGCCCAGTTTCCACTTGTGCCAGCCGAGCGTGTCGTTGTTGGCCCCCCAGTCCTCGCTCATGATGTCCCAGTGCCCGACGGCGCCCCCGCCTTCCTGGGTGTAGAGGTCGGGCAGGCCGAAGACGTGGCCGTTCTCGTGCGGCAGCACGCGGTAGCCGGTGCGCCCGTAGGAACCGGAGCCGTCGTCCTGGCGGGAGTAGACGAAGGAGGCGTTGGCCACGGGGACGCCGTCGGCGATGGGGGCCTCCTTGTTGCCGGCGAAGGTCACCGACAGGACCGTGTCCAGGGCGGACGGGCCGGCGTTCGGGGTGATCAGCACGTTCAGGAAGTCGTAGGCGCGGAAGTCGACCTGCGGATCGGCCGCGGTGACGATGTCCTGGACCAGTTGGCGGTAACCGGGGTCGAAGGGGGCGCCGCGTTCTATGCCGTACGACCGGAAGGGCTTCGGCATGCGCAGCCAGTGCGGGACGGGCGTCTCCGGGCGGTAGACGAGCCGTCCGTAGGAGGCGGTGCGGAACCACTCCTGGGTCTGGGGGAAGAACTCGCGGAAGCGGTCGAGGGCGTCGCCCTTCCCGTGCGCGTCGGGGAAGTCGATCATCAGGTTCAGGGCCCGTACGGTGCCGGTCGAGCGTGAGTAGCCGGTGACGGTCGGCACCCCCTCCGACATCTGGACGGAGCGGCTGCCGCTGATCAGGCAGGGGCTGAGCGCGGAGCCGCGGGCCAGGGAGACCGGGCCGGCCCCGGCCGTGGTGGAGCGGGACGTGAGGTCGGCCGTGCCGGCCGAGGTGGCGACCGTCAGGGTCAGCGCGGTCACGGCCGTGAAGGCGGCCGCACGGCGCGGGCGTATCCGACGGCGGAGCGGCGCCTGGGGGCGGGGGCGCTCATGCTGCATGCACGGGTCCTTCGTCCACGGCAGCCGACGGTCACGGACTGCTCCTTTCTGATCACCCTGTGTCCGGTGATGTGCGGACGCGCGCTGAAATGGTCCGAACGTGTGTTTTTGTGTGGCTCAGGTCACACGAAATCTCCTTCCGGACGGGAAATAACCGGGGAGCGTTTCCCCGTTTAGACGTGTGTCCGACCGAAACGGGGACTCGGTCCCCGGATCGCCGCAGTACCCCACCCCGCAGTACCGCACCGCCGCAGTACCTGCAGTTCTCGTGGAACTCGTAGAACTTGCAGAACCCGCAGTCACCCGATCGAGCTGAGGAGTCCGCCGTGCAGGCCATGACGACCGCGACCCGCGTGCAGCGGAAGGTGAGCCGGTCGCGCGCCGACGCCCTGCGCAACCGCGAGCGGATCGTCACCGCCGCCCGGGAGATGTTCACCGAGCACGGACCGGACGTGCCGCTGGACGAGATCGCCCGCCGGGCCGGCGTCGGCAACGCCACGGTGTACCGCAATTTCCCCGACCGCGACGCGCTGGTCCGTGAGGTCGTCTGTTCCGTGCTGGACCGGACGTCCGAGGCGGGCGAGCAGGCGCTGGCGGAGACCGGGGACGCCTTCGAGGCGCTGGAGCGCTTCGTGCACGCCGCTGCCGACGAACGGATCAGCGCGCTGTGCCCGATGGTGGCCGCCGCCTTCGACGAGAACCATCCCGATCTGGAAGCGGCGCGCGAGCGCTGCGAGCAGATCATCGCGAGTGTGATGGAGCGGGCCAGGAAGGCCGGCCAGCTCCGCCCCGACGTCGGCGTCGGTGACCTGATGGTCGCCGTGGCCCAGCTCAGCCGGCCGCCGGCCGGCACCGACTGTCTCAGCGTCGACCGCTTCGTCCACCGTCATCTGCAGCTGTTCCTGGACGGACTGCGGGCCCCGGCCCGTTCTGTCCTGCCGGGGGCGGCGGCCACCATGGAGGATCTGCGCCGGCCCTGACCGATGAGTTCAGCACTGAACGCACCGAACACACTGAAGCACCAAGCGCCTGAGCGTTAGTCACCAGACCGGGAAGCGCCTCGTCGGCCGTCGCTGTGGATGAGCCGCAGACGAGCCGTGGACGGGTCGTTCCCTCACTACGCCCTCGCGACGTCCTCAGAGTCCTTCCGTTACGACGACACCTGTCACGCCGTCCCGTTCTCACATCCGTCAGAAGTCCCTGAGTCCCGAAGTCTCCAAGTCCCGAAGTTCTCTAAGTCCCGAAGTCCCGAAGTTCCGAAGTTCCGAAGTCCCGAAGTGGGTACCTCCATGTCTGAAACAGCCCGGAGCGCTCCCGGCGCTCTCGAGAAGGCCCCCGATTCCAACCGCTGGAAGGCGCTCGTCTTCATCGCGCTCGCCCAGCTGATGGTCGTTCTCGACGCGACCATCGTGAACATCGCACTGCCGTCCGCGCAGCAGGACCTGGGCATATCCGACGGCAACAAGCAGTGGGTCATCACGGCCTACGCCCTCGCCTTCGGAGGACTGCTCCTCTTCGGCGGCCGCATCGCCGACCTGTGGGGCCGTAAGCGGGCCTTCGTCATCGGCCTGATCGGCTTCGCCGGCGCCTCCGCGCTCGGCGGTGCCGCCACCACCGGCGCGATGATGTTCGGCGCCCGCGCGCTGCAGGGCGTGTTCGGCGCGATGCTCGCGCCCGCCGCGCTCTCCCTGCTCGCCGTGACGTTCACGGACGTCAGGGAACGCGCCAAGGCGTTCGGCATCTACGGCGCGATCGCCGGTGGCGGCGGCGCCGTCGGCCTCATCCTCGGCGGCGTGCTCACCGAGTACCTGGACTGGCGCTGGACGTTCTTCGTCAACATCCCCTTCGCCGTCGTCGCCGCGCTCGGCGCGTACTTCGTCATCCGTGAGCCGGAGGGCGGCCGCAACCGCAACCCGCTCGACATCCCCGGCGTCCTGCTGTCCACCCTCGGCCTGGTCTCGCTCGTCTACGGCTTCACCCGCGCCGAGTCCGACGGCTGGGGCGACTCCCTGACGGTCGGCCTGTTCGTCGCCTCCGCGGTGCTGCTGCTGGCCTTCGTCGTCACCGAGGCCAAGGTCAAGGCGCCGCTGCTGCCGCTGCGCGTGGTGACCGACCGCAACCGCGGCGGCATCTACCTCTCGCTCGGCATCGCCGTCATCGCGATGTTCGGCACCTTCCTCTTCCTCACCTACTACCTGCAGGTCATCAAGGGCTTCTCGCCGATCAAGACCGGCTTCGCCTTCCTGCCGATGATCGCGGGCATGATGACCGGCTCCACCCAGATCGGCACCCGCCTGATGACCCGGGTCCCGGCCCGGATGCTGATGGGCCCCGGCTTCCTGGTCGCCGCGACCGGCATGCTGCTGATGACGCAGCTCGAGATCGGCTCCTCGTACGCCTCGACGATCCTGCCGGCGATGCTGCTGCTCGGCCTCGGCATGGGTACGGCGTTCATGCCGGCCATGTCCCTGGCCACCCTGGGTGTCGAACCCCGGGACGCCGGTGTCGCCTCCGCGATGGTCAACACCTCGCAGCAGGTGGGCGGCGCGATCGGCACGGCCCTGCTGAACACGATCGCCGCGTCCGCGACGACCGCGTACATCAAGGACCACATCGCGACCGCGACCTCCAAGCAGCAGGCGCAGCTGGTCCAGATGCAGGGCGCGGTGCACGGCTACACCAACGCCATCTGGTTCGCCGTCGGCATGCTGGTGCTCGCCGCGGTGATCGTGGTGACCTTCGTCAACGCCGGCCGTCCCGGTGCCACCACCGTGTCCGGGGCGGCGGAGGGCGTCGAGGACGAGGTGGCCGTCCCGGTGGTCGTCCACTGACGGCGACCGCCGGTCGTACCCCCTTCGGTGCCACTCGGTACCCTTTGGTGCCACTTGGTGCTCAATCGGCACTACTCGGTACTACCCGTGCGGAACGAGGAAGGGGACGCCTCGTACGCACGGGCCCCGGGACCTGCCCGGCTGCTCGCCGGGTGAGCGGCTCAGCGCAGCCAGGGCAGGTCCGCGCCCGCTTCGTCGGGCTGGAGTCCCTCGGCGACGATCTGCATGATCTCGCCGAGGGACTTCTGCTGTTCCGGGGTGAGCCGATCGAACACCGCCTGCCGCACGGCCGCCACATGGCCCGGTGCGGTGCGCCGCAGCACCTCGTACCCCGCATCCGTCAGCACCGCGAACTGGCCCCGCTTGTCGGAGGGGCAGTCCTCGCGCCGTACCCAGCCGTTCTTCTCCAGGCGGGCGACCGCGTGGGACAGGCGGGAACGGGTGATCTTGGCCCGCATGGCCAGCTCCGTCATCCGCAGTCGGCCGTCCGGGGACTCGGCGAGGCCGACGAGGAGGCCGTAGTAGATGTGCGGCATGCCCGCGTCCCGCTGGAGCTGGCGGTCGAGGTGGTCCTCCAGGAGCGTGGTGGCGTGCAGGTAGGAGCGCCAGATGCGCTGCTCCTCGTCGGTGAGCCAGCGGGGCTCGCGGGGCTCGTGGGGCTCGTGGGGCTCGCTGGGCTCGCGGGGCTCGCGGGGCTCGCGGGACTCAGGTGCCTCGGGGTGCCTGCGGGGCGCGGTGGGCTCGTCGGCGGGTGCGGAAGCGTTCATGCATTCCACTGTACGAGGGATCTCCTTGAAGCTTAAATAAATCGGGCGTACGGTGGCCGAAGACATTGAGAGTTAAAGTAAAAGCAGGGAGTCTCCGCCATGTCCGCCGCCACCCAGGAGCGCACGCCGGAGCGCATGCCCGCCCTCTACCTCAGCCACGGCGCCCCGCCGCTCGCGGACGACCCCGTCTGGCCCGGCGAACTCGCCGCGTGGTCCGCCGCCCTGCCGCGCCCCAAGGCGATCCTCATGGTCTCCGCCCACTGGGAGGAGGCGCCGCTCGCCATCGGCGCCACCGAGACGGTCCCGCTCGTCTACGACTTCTGGGGCTTCCCCGAGCACTACTACCGGGTCCGGTACGAGGCTCCCGGCGCCCCCGAACTCGCCGCGTCCGTCCGTGCGTTGCTGCGCGCGCCCGGCATGCCCGTGCAGGACATCCCGGACCGCGGCCTCGACCACGGCGCCTACGTGCCGCTCGTCGAGATGTTCCCGGCCGCCGACATCCCGGTCCTCCAGGTCTCCATGCCGACCCTGGACCCGGTGAAGCTCATGGAGATCGGCCGCCGGCTGGCCCCGCTGCGCGACGAGGGCGTGCTGATCGTCGGCTCCGGCTTCTTCACCCACAACCTGGCGGCACTGCGGCACATCGGCGTGGGAGTGCCCGCCTGGTCGGCCGAGTTCGACGACTGGGGCCACCGCATGCTGGAGACGGGTGACGTGGACGCGCTGCTCGACTTCCTCCGCAAGTCCCCGGCCGGGCGCCTCGCCCACCCGCGCACCGAGCACTTCGCCCCGCTGTTCGTGACGATGGGCGCCGCCGACGCGGCCGGCGAGCTGGACGCGCAGAAGTCGGTGATCGAGGGGTTCTGGATGGGGCTGGCCAAGCGGTCGGTGCAGTTCGGCTGACGCCCGGGCGGCCACGGCTATCGGCTGGCCGACGGCCGTAGATCCTTCCACAGCTCCTTCTCGTACCAGGCGACGTCCCAGTAGCGGCCGAACTTGCGGCCCACTTCCCGGTACGTGCCGAGGTGGCGGAACCCGAAGCGCTCGTGCAGCCGGGTGGACGCCTCGTTGGGCTGGGCGATGCCGGCGTAGGCGCGGTGCAGGTCCTCACCCGCCAAGGCCTCGAAGAGGGCCTGGTACAGCAGCGTGCCTATGCCCCTGCGGCCCGCGTGCGGGGCCACGTAGACCGTCGTCTCGACGGAGGTCTCGTACGCGGGTTTGGCGCGGAACGGGCTGGATGTGGCGTAGCCCAGAATCTTCTGTGTGTCCGGGTCCGCGGCAACCATCAGGCGGTGCGGTCCGTCTTCGGGGTGGGAGAGCAGCCAGGGGCGTCGCTCCGAAGGGGTGAAGGTGGCGGTGTCGAATGTGATGGGCGTCTCACGCACATAGTGGTTGTAGATGTCGGTGAGGGCCTCGAGGTCCCCCTCGGCACCCGGCCTGACCTGCATCTCTGCACGCTCTGACGGCACTGCGCCTCCTCCCGGAGCGGCACAGGGTACTGCATGATCAGAAAAATCGGGGGGCGGGTTGGGAATTCTGTCCTGATTCCAGTCGTTGTGCCCATCAGATGCCGGGCACCCGAGGAAAGTGCCGAGACGTACTCGAAGGCGAGTACCGGGCATCTGAAGAAACACCCGCCAGCCCTCCCCACTCTCGACCTCGGTCGAGCGGGGGACCCGCAACGCAAAGGGAGCACGCATGGCAACCCGTGCCGTCGCCCGTCGTCAGTCCGCCTCCGGCGGGACCGTCGACAAGGCCAGCAGTGTTCGCGCACACGGCGGCGAGATCGCGGACCGCGACCTGGTCGGCATGTACCTCGACGAGATCGCGCGCACGCCGCTGCTCGACGCCGCCAAGGAAGTCGAGTTGTCCCAGATCATCGAGGCGGGTGTCTTCGCACAGCAGGTACTCGACGGATACGAGGAGTCCAAGGCCGACGCGACCCGCGAGGAGCTGGCGGCCCTGGTCGCCCAGGGCGAGCGCGCCAAGGACATCTTCATCCGCTCCAACCTGCGCCTGGTCGTGGCCGTGGCCCGCCGCTACCCGCGCAGCGGGCTGCCCCTGCTCGACCTGATCCAGGAGGGCAACGCCGGTCTGGTGCGCGCGGTGGAGAAGTTCGACTACCGCAAGGGCTTCAAGTTCTCGACGTACGCGACGTGGTGGATCCGCCAGGCCATCACCCGCTCGATAGCCGATCAGTCCCGCACCATCCGCCTGCCCGTCCACCTCGTGGAGGAACTGGGCCGCATCCGCCGCGTGCAGCGCGAGTTCAACCGGGAGCACGGCCGGGACCCGGAGCCCACCGAGATCGCCGCCGAGCTCGGCTCGAACCCGGATCGCGTCACCGACGTCCTCGACTGGGCCCGCGACCCGGTGTCGCTGAACATGTCGGTGGACGACGAGGGCGAGACCCAGTTCGGCGACCTGCTCGAGGACACCTCGGCGGTCTCCCCGGAGCAGTCGGTCCTCACCCTGCTGCGCAGCGAGGAACTGGACCACCTCATCGGCCGCCTCGACCCGCGCACGGCCTCCATCATCAAGATGCGGTACGGCATCGAGGACGGCCGCGAGCGCACGCTGACGGAGGTCGGCAAGGAGCACGGTCTGACGCGCGAGCGCATCCGCCAGATCGAGAAGCACGCCCTGCTGGAACTGAAGAAGCTGGCCCGCGACACCGGCTTCGAAGCGGTGGCCTAGCCGGCGCGACGTGGGCGCGATTCCCGGTATGCCGGGTGGCGCAAGACCGCGCAAACAATGGCCACAGGACGCTGCTTCAAGCGGCTGAGCCCTGGGAAAAAGACCTCAGGGCACTAGAGTTCGGGCCCTCTGGACCCGTGAACCGGGGTCGGAGGGACACACCCTCCACCCCCACAGACCACACCCGGTCCCGACGCAACCCCCCGGCGCCGGGACTCTCCCTGAGCCGGGCTTCGGCACCCTTCCCCCCAGGGCGCCGGGGCCCGGCTCCTCTTTCGCCCCGCGTTCGGTGGCGGGTCACCCCGGACCTGAACCCCGGGGTGGCCCGCCGGACGGCAGATTGTTCCATACGGGCAGGGTTTGCCGGGGCGTCCGGGGCGTCCGGGGCGTCCGGGGCGTCCGGGGCGTCCGGGGCGTCCGGCGCGACCGGAGCGAAGGGGGCGACCGGGACCGAGGCCGAGGCCGCTGGGGCGGCCTATCCCGCCTTCCGGTCCGGCTCGGGAGCGCCTCCGCTTCCGGCCCGCGTCAGCCGCCCGCCCATCTCCCGCACGGCGGCGACCAGTTCCTCCGGCTCCCGGACGATGAAGTCGAACCCCAGGATGGCGAGCCGGGCTGCCAGCCACTCGACCGAGTCGCCGACCGTGGCCCGCAGGCGGCAGCCGGTGGCGCCGAGGGGTTCCGGAGTCCCCAGCCAGGACGGCACGCGCGCCGCGACGGCCTCGACGGGCGCGGCGAACGTGACCTCGAAGTCGTAGCCGTACGACTCGTGCCGTCGCTGCATCGACTGCCGCAGGTACTCCGCCGCGCTCCCCGTCGGCAACTCCCGCGGAGCGAACCGCGCACCGGTCGCGAACGGCCGGCTCACCCGGTCGACGCGGAACGTGCGCCAGTCGGCGCGGTCGAGGTCGTAGGCGACGAGATACCAGCGCCGTCCCGTCGACACCAGCCGGTGCGGCTCGGTGACGCGCCGCGACTCGGTGCCGTCCTTGGCCCGGTAGGCGAACCGCAGCCGCTCCCGCCCCGCCACCGCGGACGCTATGGCGGTGAGCGTCTCCGACGCGATGCTCGGCCCGTCCCCGCTGGTCAACGGCGTCGTCGCGGACTGGAGGGCGGTGACGCGGGGGCGCAGGCGGGAGGGCAGCACCTGTTCCAGCTTCGCCAGGGCCCGTACGGACGCCTCCTCGACACCCTCGACCGCGTGCCCCGCGCCGGCCCTGAGGCCGACCGCGATCGCCACCGCCTCCTCGTCGTCGAGCAGCAGCGGCGGCATCGCCTTGCCCGCGACCAGCCGGTAGCCGCCGTCGGCCCCCTTCGTGGCCCGCACCGGGTAACCCAGCTCGCGCAACCGGTCGACGTCGCGCCGGACCGTGCGCCGGGAGACGCCGAGCCGGTCGGCGAGCTCGCCGCCGGGCCATTCACGAGGCGTCTGGAGGAGGGACAGGAGCTGCAGGAGCCGGGCCGGGGTGTCCGTCGTCATGCGTTCGAGGATACCGGAGAACTAGGACATGATCTGACCTATTGCGGCCATAGCTTCGGCACATGACCTCAACCGAATCCCGTGGGGACACGCCCGACACCGCCCTCGTCACACCGGAACGCGTCGCGGAGCCGACCGCTCAGGCAACCGTGGAGCCGACGCCGGAGGCAACCGTGGAGCCGACGCCGGAGGCAGCAGTGGAGTCGACTGCTGAGTCGCCCGCGGACCGTCGCCGCTGGTTCGCGCTCGCCATCGTGATGACGGCGGCCTTCATGGACCTCGTCGACGTCACGATCGTCAACATCGCGATCCCGTCGATCCGGCAGGAGTCCGGCGCTTCCTTCAGCCAGATCCAGTGGATAACGGCAGGCTACGCGCTGGCCTTCGCGGCGGGCCTGATCACGGGCGGCCGGCTCGGTGACATCCACGGCCGCAAGCGGCTGTTCCTCGTCGGCATCGGCGGCTTCACGCTCGCGTCGGCGCTGTGCGGCTTCGCCGCGAACCCGGAGATGCTGGTCGCCTCCCGGATCCTGCAGGGCGGCATGGCGGCGATGATGGTCCCGCAGGTCCTGTCGATCGTGCACGCCACCTTCCCGGCGCACGAACGCGGCAAGGTCTTCGGCATGTTCGGCGCCGTCGTCGGGCTGGGCGCGGTCTCCGGTCCGCTGCTGGGCGCGCTGCTGACCGAGTGGAACCTGTTCGGTCTGGAATGGCGGCCGATCTTCCTCATCAATCTGCCCGTCGGCATCGCGGGACTGTTCCTCGGCGGCCGTTTCATCACCGAGTCGAAGGCGCCGCGGGCGCTGAAGCTGGACCTGGTGGGTGTCGCGCTGGCGACACTCGCGCTGCTGATGCTGCTCTACCCGCTCACCCGCGGCCTCGAGCTGGGCTGGCCGCTGTGGGGACACGTGTCGATGGCCGGTTCGGTCGGCGTCTTCGCGGCGCTGGTGGCCTACGAGCGGCGGAAGGCGGCGCGGGACGGCTCCCCGCTGGTCGAACTGTCACTGTTCAAGGTCAAGAGCTTCGCGGCCGGGATCGCCGTGCAGACCGTGTTCGGTACCGGGCTCGGCGTCTTCTTCCTGGTGTGGACGCTGTACATGCAGACCGGCCTGGGCTGGAGCCCGCTGCGGGCGGGGCTGACGGGCGTGCCCTTCTCGATCGCGGTGTCCGTTGCGGCCGGGCTGTCCGTGCAGAAGCTCGTTCCGCGCTTCGGGCGCAAGGTGCTGCAGGCGGGCGCGCTGGCGATGGGGGCGGGCGTGCTGCTCTACATCGGGGAGTCCGGCCGCTACGGCCTCGGCATCGCCCCCTGGCAGATGGCGCCGCCTCTCGTCGTCATGGGCGCCGGCATGGGCCTGATCATCGCTCCGCTGACGGACGCGAACCTGTCCGAGGTGCCGCGCGAGCACGCCGGTTCGGCGTCCGGGCTGATCAACACCGTGCGGCAGATGGGCAACGCGCTGGGGCTCGGGCTGGTGTCGGTGGTCTTCTTCGGCGAGATCCCTGACCGGCTGAGCCGTCAGGCCGTGGGCCCTGCCTTCGTGGACGCCTTCCGGCACGCGATGGGGTGGGTGGCCGCGGTGATGGCCGTGATCTTCCTGCTGATGTTCGCCCTGCCCAGGCGTGCGGGGGCCGCGTCGGCCGGGGGTGCGGAGGCAGCGCCGGCCGGGGGTGCGGAGGCTGCGTCCGCTGGGGGTGCGGAGACTGCGTCCGCTGGGGGTGCGTCCGCAGGGGGCGCGGCGAGCGGGGCGAGCGCGACGGGCGCGGAGGGCACGTCGGCCAGGGACGCGGAGGGCGTGAGCCCCGAGGCAGACCGTGCGGAGGCGGGTGCGGCAGCGCTGACACCCCACGGCTCCCGGTGATCCGCGGCCTCCCGGCCGCCGCAGCTGCCTGCGGCGGCCGGGAGCTGCGGGGTGTCAGCGCTGGCACGGCGTCGGGGCGGGGGCGAGCAACCCGTTCGACCTGCGCAGGCTCGGCGGCGGGCACTTTTTGCTATACGGTGACGCCATGTCATCGACGGAACACGCCACCTCCTGTGAAGTGACGCAGTCCGAGGCGCCGCGACCCTGGCTGCCGGCCCTGTCAGGACTGTCGCTCGCGGAGATCGCGGCCCTCGACGACGCCGTTCTGCGCCCGTCGGTCGAACGGCTGCGCCGGCGTGTCGACCGTCCGCTGTCCACGATCGCCGGCAGCGACGGCAGCTAGCCCGTCCGGCGAACCTGCTGGAACCGCGGCGCCCGCCACGCTCGACCGACCGCCGACCTGTCGTCAAGGATGCGGGTTCCAGGTTCCGTGCCCTCTTTCCGGCCGGCCTGCGTCCCGGCCTTGCGGCCTGCATTCCGGCGCACGCCACCGCAAGCCCCCGTCGCCCGGAGCCGGCCCGACCCGCCGGACAGGCCCCGGGGCCGACGCCCCGATCCGACGCGGCGTGCACCCCACGTCACGGCCCTTGTGAACGAGGAAACGTCGTGCCCATCCGCCTTCACCACCTCTCGGACCCCGTCCTGCGGTCGCTCAGCTCCGTCACCGAGGACGAGGAGGCCGTCGCCTTTCTGCTGGAGGCGGAGGTGAGCCGACGGCTCCTGCTGCTGCGGGCGCTCCTGGACGCCGCGACCGAGACTCCGCACTGCGACACCGCCGCCGTGCGGGTGCACTGGCAACTGCTGGAGGCCGCCGAACGCGCGGCTCCCGCGGCCTTCCGCACCGTGCTGCTCGACCCCCAGGTCGGCGTGTGGTCAGCGGCCCTGGTACGCAGACTGACCCGGCCGGATCCGCGGTCGACGCCGGACGAGGCGCCGCTGGGCGTGGAGCTCGGCTTTCTCGGACAGTTGGCGGCGGTCGTGCACGTCGCCGCGGGCGGCGACTTCGAGGTGTGCGTGCCCGTACGGGAGGGCCGGGTCTTCCTCCCCGGGCTCGGCCGGGCGACCGTCGGCGGCGATCCCTGGGGCACCGCCCGGGTGTGGGCGCAGGACGGGGTGGTGCGCGTAGCAGCGGGCGGGGTGACCGTCACGCTGCCCGTCGACCCGGAGAAGGACGGCCCCGGATGGGAGGGGCAGCGCCGACTGCGCGCGGAGCACGCCGGGACGACCCTGGACCTGGTGCTGGACGACCTGGGACCGTATGCGCCGGTTCCGGCGCTGCCCGGGGCCGGCCGGCTCTCTCCCGCTCGCCACGCCGCCTGGCAGCGCTGGTTCGAGCGCATGTGGCCGGTCATGGTGGACGACCGTCCCGCGGGCGCCCGCGCGCTGGCATTGGGGCTGCGCTCCATCGTCCCGCTCCCGCGCGGGGAACGGCTGCGGGCCCGCGCGGCGTCCTCGAGCGACGCCTTCGGGTGCGTGCTGCTGTCGGAGCCCGACGAGGACGCGGAGGTCCTTCCCGCCCAGGTAGGCGTCACCGTTCTGCACGAGTTCCGGCACACCCTCCTCAACGGCGTCATCTTCCTCACGCCGCTCTTCGAAGAGAGCGGCGACCTCTTCCACGCCCCCTGGCGCGACGACCCGCGCCCGCTCGGAGGCCTGGTGCACGGCGCGTACGCCTTCTCGGGGGTCGTGCACTACTGGCGTACGCGCGGCCCGAAGGGGCTCGCGGGATTCGAGTTCGCGCTGTGGCGCAGCGCCGTGCGCGAGGTCATCGGGACGCTGCGCGGGCACCCGGCGCTCACCGCGCCGGGGCGCGCGCTGATCGACGCGCTGGACGAGCAGACCGCGGGCTGGCAGGCGGAGCCGGTGGGGGCGCGCGAGCAGCGTCTCGCGTCGCTCGCGGCGGCGCACCACCGTGCCGCCTGGCGCGCACACCACATGCACCCGCCCACGGCACACGCCGCGCACCTGGCGCACGCCTGGCGCGCCGCAGAGCGCGCCGTGGGGCGCCCAGACGACACCGCGCGCCCCGACGCCGTCCCGCGCGCCGGAGCTGTCCCGCACCCGGAAGCCCCCGCGTGTCCGGAAGCCCCCGCGTGTCCGGAGGCGCTCCCGCGCGTCGAGGCCGCCCCGCGCCCCGAGGCCGGCCTGCGCGCCGACCCGCACGCCTGCCGGCTCGACACCCTCGCGCTGCTGGCACGCCTGCGCCTCATCGCACCCGCGGAGTTCCGCGCTCTGCGCGCCGCGGACGACCCGGCGAGCAGTGTCCCCAGTGCCCTCCCCGCCGACCTGGCACTGGTGGACGGCGACCCGGTGACCGCGGCGCAGCTGTACGGCGAGGAACTGCGCGGCCCCGACGCCCGGCCCGCGGCCTGGGCGGGACTCGGCCTGGCGCTGATCGAGTGCGGCGAGCCGGCAGCGGGAACCGCGCTGACCGACCACCCGGAACTGGCCGTGGCGGTCAGCCGTGCGCTGCCCGTCCCGCCGGACCCGCTTGCACTGGCCCACTGGCTGGCGCGCTGGCTGGCCCACTGACTGGCGCGCTGACTGACACGCCGGTCGGTCCGCTGACCGCCCTGACGGTCGACGCACCCGACGGCCGAGCACGCGAACAGGCAGCAAGCGGCGGCTGTTTGTCACAGGGGCAGCGGGTCCATGTCGCAGTCCGCGCGATGACTCCAGTCGGCGGCCTGGGCCACGGCCGGGTGATCGCCGCCCAGGGTGCGGCGCAGGCGTTCGCGGGTGTCCTGGCGCAGGGCCTGCGCCTCCTCCTCCCGCCCCACCGCCCGCAGGTCCATGGCGAGGTTCGCGGCGCAGGCCAGGGTGGAGGGGTGGTCGTCGTCGAAGACCTCCCGCGACCGGCGCAATGTCTCGGTGTCCAGTTCCAGAGCCGCCGCCGCGTCGCCCAGCGTGTAGCAGTCGCTGGCGAGGTTGGTGCGGCAGATCAGGGTGGAGGGGTGGTTCTCGCCGAGCTGCCCGGTGAGCCGTTGCAGGGCCACGGTGTCGATGTAGTGCGCGGTCGGCGCGTCGCCCAGCAGACGGTGGATGACCGCGAGGTTCACCGCGGCGGACAGGGCGTGCGGATGATACGCGCCGTACGTCTCCTCGTACCGGCGGCAGATCTCCGTACCGAGGACCGACGCCTCCCGCAGACGGCCCCGGTGACGCAGATGGATGGCCATCTCGAGGCTGGCGGCCATCGACTCGGGGTTGTGGTCGCCGTACCGGCGCACCAGTTCGGCGTGGATCCGCTCCGCGGTCGCCGCGGCCTCCTCGTGCTCTCCGGCCTTGCGCAGTGCGACGGCGAGGAGGCGGACGCAGGACAGTGTGAACGGGTTGCTGTTGCCCAGCAGCGTCGTGGAGTGCTGCGTGATCTGGTGGTGATAGGCCAACGCCTTCTGGTAGTGGCCCAGTTCACGCAGGTCGACGATCATGCCGAGCCAGGTGCGCAACGAGTCGATGTGGTCCTGGCCGAAGATCTGGGTGCGGCTGCGCCAGGTCTGCTCGTCCAGTTCCAGGGCCCGGGCGAAGCGGCCGACCAGCCGCAGGCTCACCCCGAGGTTGTGCGCGGCCCGCAGGGTCTCGGGGTCGTCGGGGCCCAGGAGCTCCAGATACTGCCGGTGTACCGACTCGGCGAGTTCGAGGGCTTCCGTGAAGGCCCCGCGCACCCGGTGGTCGATGGCGACGTTGCCGAGGGCGTCCAGCGTGTCCTGGTGACCGGGGCCGAGCGCCCGGGTGTGGGCCTCCAGCGTCGCCGCGTTGAGATCGGCGGCCTCCTTGTAACGGCCCATGCTGAACTGTAGGAAGCCCAGCCAGCGGGCGACCTGCAGCGTGTGCGCATGTTCCTCGCCGATGTCGCGGGTCCAGGTCTCGTAGGCCGAGCGGGCCAGCTCCAGACAGGACTCGTAATCACCCCAGCGCAGCAGGTACTTGACCTCGTTCACCACCAGGCGGCGCACCCAGGCCGAGTCGGAACGCACCGCCTCCGAGACGACGACGTGGGGGTACAGGGCGCCGTAACGGTCCCAGCGCAGGGCGTCGTTGGGATCGTTGGGGTCGCTGGCCACCAGCAGCAGGTGGGCGCCGCGCCGCATCGTGGCCCGGTCCTCCTCGGTCATGCGGAACTGCAGCGCCGCCTGCACCAGCCGGTGCATCTGGAGGGAGTTGGTGCGGTGGTTGAAGCGGGCCAGGGAGTACCGGCCGATGTCGCGGATGGCCTGACCGAGGCGGATCGGGTCGTCCAGCGCCGCATCCAGCTCGGGCGTGACGGGACCCGGCGGCACCCGCGAGAGCATGCTTCGCGCGATCGGCTCCGGCGCGTAGAAGGAGCACACCTGCAGCAGCTGGTAGGCGGCCGGGTTCTTCGCCTCCAACTGGTCCAGGGAGATGTTCCAGGCCGCGATCACCGGATGCTGGTTGCCCAGCGGCGCGGTGCCGCGCAGCAGGTCGACGCGTTTCTCGTCGAGCAGCCGCAGGTACTCTTCCACCGGCATGCCGGTCTCCGCATGCCACGCGGCGGCCTGCTCTATGGCGAGCGGCAGATCGCCCAGCGCCTCCGCGAGCCGGTCGGCGTCCGCGTCCTCGATCTCCGGGCCCCGGGCCCGTATCAGCTGCTTGCTCTCCTCCCGCAGGAAGACGTCGACCTCCAACGGACGTGCCAGTGAAGCCCATTGAGGGTTGCGCGAGGTGACCAGGATGTTGCCCGGCCCGCCCGCGGGGAAGAACTGCCGTACGGACTCGGGGCTTTCGGCATTGTCGAAGACCAGGATCCAGCGCGAGTACGGCACACCGGTGCGCAGCGCCTCCAGGACCGCGGCCACGGTCGAGGAGGCGTCGGAGCCGGTCGGCAGGCCGAGTCTCGGGGCCAGTTCCACCAGGGACAAGGAGATCTGCGCGGTCCGCTCCGCGGAGATCCACCAGACCACGTCGTACTCACTCATCCTGCGGTACAGGTACTCGACCGCCAGCAGGCTCTTGCCGACGCCGCCCATGCCGTGCAGGGCATGGGGGAGTACGGCGGTCGCCCGCTCCCGCAGCAACCGCTGGTGGAGCGCGTCGAGGAGCGCTTCACGGCCGGTGAAGTTCGGGTTCCGGGGCGGGATGTTGCCCCAGATCGTCGGCGTGGAACCGGCGCGTCCGTCGTCTGTCGTGTCCGCCGGGGCCTGCTGCGGCATCACCGGCCTCCTCTTCCCGTGAAGGGTCGTCTCGTGAACGGGGGTTCCGTGAGCGGTGGTTCCGTGAGCGGTGGTTCCGTGAACGGTGGTTCCGTGAGCGGTGGGTGCGTGAGCGGTGGTTCCGTGAGCGGTGGTGCCGTGCTGCCGTGCCCGCTGAGCGTCGTCCCGGTGGGCCGCGAGGGTCGTGCGGGCCGCGAGGACCTCGTCCACTTCTCTCGCCGGCTTCAGGAACGGTCCGGACAGGGCGTGGAGCACGGCGCTCTCGGCCATGAGCCACGGCCCGGACTCCTCGTCGACCGGGGGGAGCCGGTGCTCGGCGGCGCCGCGCAGCAACCGGGGCAGTCGCCACAAGTGTTCCCCGCCGGATCCCCTGCGATCCCCCACGAACTCGACGACCCGCACCAGATCCGGTCGCCGTGCCGCGGCCAGCAACTCGTCCCGCACGCCGGCGCCGAACTCGAACGTCCCCGCCTCCCGGCCCACCGGCACGACAAGGCCGTACACGAGCAGTTGGGCGAAGTCGGTGAGGGAGGTGCCGGGCAGCAGCGCCTGCTGGATCTCGGTGATCAGTCCGGCGGTGAGGGGGAGGGCGGCGAGCATGGTGGCGAGCGTGAACACGTCGCGCGGCACGGACGACCGGAAATGCGCCACCCGCGCCGCCGCCGTGACCGTCGACTGGCTGTCGCTGCTGTTGCTGTTGCCGTTGCCGTTGCCGTTGCCGCTGTCGTTGTCGGCGGCGTCGACGGGCACGCGCGCGTGGGGGAACATCACCGTCAGCGGCAGCCATGCGGGCGGGGCCGCGCTCAGCAGCCCGGACCAGGCGTCCAGCCAGCGTGGGGCCAGTTCGAGCACCGGGACCGGCACATCGGGCCGACGGTCGGGCGGCATGTCCCGCACGTCCGGACCGAGGCCGCGAGGCCGCCAGCGTGTCCGGTGGTTGGGCGCGCCCGGCCCGGGGGAGCGCAGCAGCACCTGCCAGCCGCGCAGTCCCGTCGCCCGCCACACCGCGTGCGGTAGTAGGTGGATCAAGGCGGTCGGCCCGGACTGTCCCCAGCGGCGCAGCAGAGGTTCCACCTCGTGCGTGCGCCAGCGCGGGCCCGCACCGTCGGTGAGGAGCAGGGTCAGCCGCGACGCCGCGGGCCGGCGCGGCAGCGTCGCCGGCCCCGCGCTGCGGGTGAGCGGGAGCCGGTGCACGGTGACGCGGCGGGCCGCGCCGGCGTGTTGCAGGACGGTCGCGAACTCACCGACTGTCGGCAGCCACAGGCCCATCGTCGGACCGGTGTCGGCCACCACCGCCACCTCCCGGACGCCGGCGCGTCGGAGCCTGCCGCCCAGGCGCCGCAGGGCGGCCGGGACGCCGGGGGGCAGGGCGGGGGGAAAGCCGCCGCTGCTCCGGGAGGCCGGCCAGGAGGGCGGTCGGCCGGTCGGGGGCCCGTCCGGGAGCGGCACCCGCCGAGGTCCCGTCACGGCTCCTCCGGCGCGGTCCACTCCCAGACGGCGTCCACGGCCTCCTGCCAGCCGCCGTTCTCGGCCAGCGTCGTCAGGACGCCGTCGGCGGCCAGCCGCAGGGCGTCCAGGAACCGGTCGACTACCGGTCCCTCGCTGCGGACGGCCCGGTCCAGGAAGGCGTCCACGACGTCCGGCGCGGGGTCGGGTGCGGATGCGGGTGAGGCGGAGGCGGGTGTGGGGCCGGCGGGCGGGACGGGGATTCCGGGCCCGGACGGGAAGTGGTTCGCGGCGATGGCGCGCAGCAGTTCGGGGCCGGGCCGCCTCGTGCGCAGGGTGACGCAACGTCGTACGAGATCCGTGGACAGGTCACGCTCGCCCGTGGTCGTGATGACGATCACCGGGAAGGCGTGGCACCGCACCGCCCGGTCCCGCAGCACCACCGTGGCCGCCGGATCGTCGTCGGTGGCCACCTGCGTCTCGGCGGGCGTGTCGGGCATGTCGGGCGCGTCGGACACCGCGGACGCCGGAGACGCCGCGGATCCCAGGGACGGCACGGACGCCGTGCCGGGCAGACGGAAGCCTCCGGCGGCCAGGACCGTGCACAGGTCGTCGGGCAGGGCGATCTCGGCGCGGTCGAGCCGATCGATCAGCAGCACCCGGGGCCTGGCGTACGGCAGGAACGCGGTACCCAGGGGGCCCAGCCCGATCCGTCCTCCGTCCCCGGTCTCGTACAGTCCCTCCCGGAGTGTGCTCAGCGACGTGATGCGCCAGCGAAGGACGCGGCCGAGCCCCAGTTCCCGGCTGATGCGGTAGGCCAGCGTCGATTTTCCGGTGCCCGGCTCGCCGGTGACGAGCAGGGGGCGGCTCAGGCGCAGGGCCGCGTTCACCCGGTCGACCTCCTCCGGCGGCGCCGGCAGGTGCTGCCGCGGGGCACCCAGCATGATGCGGGCGTACGGGTCGGAGGCGGGCGGCGGGGGAAGGTCGGGGCCGCCGCCGAAACTGCGCCAGGGCGGCGCCTCGGGCCACGGCTGGTGCGCCGTACCGGGCAGGCCCGTGCCCCGGTACGGCCCCCACGACACGCTGTTGGGCATCGACGGCATCGACGGCGTCCCTTCGGATGATGGCCTGACACGTACGGTCCACGTACGGTCCTTGATCCGGTGCTGGAACCGGTGCTGGAACCGGTGCTGGTGTGCGGAGGGCCGGGGCAGGCGCGGGCGCGCCGAATGTGGTCATGGCGCTTCGGGGAGTACGGGCTTGCGGTCGGGGTCGTCCCACAGCACCGCGAGGTGCCGGCCGATGTGCGTCGCGTCCTCGTCCTCGATGGCCGCACGGCGGCGGAAGGCCGCCACCTTGGCCGGAAACCGCCGCAGGCCCTCCGCGAGCAGTCCGTCGATGACATCCCGGAACTCCTGCGGCGAACGGCCCTCGCGGTGCCAGATCACCACCGGCAGCCCGCTGCGCAACGCCGCCTGCAGTTCCCGCCGGCTGTGCGCCCGGGTGGGCACGGGCGGCTCGCTCAGCACCAGGGCGACGCAGTGCTCGTCGTCGCTCAGGCGTGCCTCCAGGCCGCGCAGGTGGTCGCCGTTCGTCCGCGCGACGTTGACGTACACCGACTTCGACGGGTGCTCGTCCCGGGCCAGCTGCTGCCAGCGGGAGCGCCAGAAGCGGTACCAGTCACGGTTCTGCAGCCGGTCCAGGCTGCGCACGACCACCGGGTAGTCCACCGCGAGCGGCACGCCGGGTACCTCGGAGGTGTCCCGGGGCCAGCGGTCGACGGGCAGGTTGAGCAGCTCGAAGGGGAGCACGAACTCCAGCGACACCTCGGCCAGCCGATCGCCGCCCGTCTCCTCGACCCTCCTGATGACGTCCGTCACCGTCTGCTGCAGCCGGTCGGTCGGCACCCGCACCACCGTGTCGCCCAGTTCCCAGATCCGGCCGCGCGCGTCCGACATGAGGGAGTAGGAGACGGTGTAGTGACCGTCCTCCAGCGGATCGGGCGCGATGTGGATCGCCAGGTACTCCTGGTGCGGCCGGGCCACCGGCGGCGCGGCCGGACTCGCGGCGCGGTCGCGGTCGAGCAGCTCCGCCAGACCGCAGCTCAGAGCCCACTGCCGGTTGCGGGCCAGCAGCTCACGGGCCGTGGCCGGCTCCATCGCCTCGGCACTGCGGTCGAGGTACACCATCCACGGCGGCAGCCCGTTCCGCGTGGCGCCCTGGCCCGCCATGTGCAGGAAGTCGTGCCAGCAGCTCACGGCGTGCGGCGGCGGTACGACGACCCTGGATTCGGTGGCCGCCCGGACCACGGCAGTGCGCATCGCGTACGACATCGTCAGTCCGCCCAGGGCGCCGCTCAGGAAGTCCCAGGAGCCGGTGACCTGCGGCAGCCCGTGCAGCGAGTCGACGGCGGTCCACTCGTCGGCGAGCCGTTGCACCGCGGGCGCCTGGGGGCAGCCTGGCTCCACCAGCGCCAGGGTGCGCGCCAGGGCGGACAGGCCGTCCTGGTGGCGGGTGCAGAACCGGAACAGCTCCACGAGCTGCAGCGGCAGCGTCGGCTGCTCCCGCAGGTCGGCTCGGCGCCCGAGCGCCTCGCCGACCATCTCGACCAGCAGAGCGCGCGCGGAGCGGTCGTGCAGGGCGGGCACCTGGAGCAGCGCGGCCTGCGTCTCCTCACCGATCCGCTCCCGTATCCGTAACGCCGGGGTGCCGCGGCCCGAGCCGCCGTCTCCCGTCAACGCCGACCCGCCGGGTCGGGGGAGCCGGCGCCGGGGAAGGCGGGACCGACGGTGGTTGGGGGACGGCGGCCGGTCAGTGGGTGGCCGGTGAGGGGACGGCTGGTCAGCGGGTGGCCGGTGAGGGAGCTGCCGGCGGCTGCGAGCAGCCGGGCACGGGCCTCGCCCTCGGTCAGGCCGCCCGTGAGGTCGACGTACGCCGTGTCCGGCAGGGGCCACGGGGGACGGCACTGCTCGACCAGGACCGGCAGCAGCGCACCGCTGCCGCCCTGCGGATCCCTCGCGCGCACCGCCCGCCACACCAGGCCGGGGTACGGGCCCGAGAGGTAGCCCGCGGACAGCACGGGGACGGTGCGTTCGCTCCGCTCCACGCCACTGCGCACGTCAGGGTGACCGGCGTCGACGGGGCCGTCGCCGCCGGGGGCCGCGACGTGCCGTTCCCGTACGAGGACGCGGCAGCCGGCGTTCTCCAGCTGCCAGGCGATCCAGGACGCCCACCGGCGGTCGGTCGCGGCGTACGACACGAAGAAGTGGACGCGGTCCGCGGGTGCCGCCGCGCCGACGGTTCCGCCCGTGGGATGCCCCGCCGGGGGGTGCCGCATGCTCCGCACCAGGTCACCGATGGCCTCGGCGGTGCAGCTGTGCCCTTCGAGGAGCGACACCGCTTCGGCCAATGCGGGCGGTCCGTCCTCACCCGCGCGCAGGCAGAACCGTACGAGCTCGAGCAGTTGCCCCCGCGCCGTGGGCTGTTCCCGCACGATCACCGGACGCCCCAGTGCGTCGCCCACCAGCTCGACCAGCGTGGCCCGGGCACCGCGGTCGCCGAGGGCCGGGGAGGCGCACAGCGCCTGCACCGCGGCGCGCAGCCAGTCCTGGTCCGGGTGGGTACGGAGACCGTCCCTGTCCACAACACCCCCCGAGAAGTTGTGTCCGAGAGTCCAGGATACGGACGCGGTGACACGGCGTCAGGAGTTCTGCGGGGCGGGAGCGAGAGGGCGGCGACCATTCGCCCGATGCCTGTTTGTGTCCGTCTCGCATCCGAACCTGTTTACATTCCGGAAAAGCGGGCGTAGCCTCCCAAGGAAACCACACGTTCGGGCATAAGTCGGAGGCGAACGGACATGTACGCACCGGAGCGCCAGCAGGAGATCCTCCGGCTGGCCCGTGACGGCGGCCGGGTGGATGTGGTCTCGCTGGCCGAGGAGTTCCAGGTGACGGCGGAGACGATCCGACGCGACCTGAAGGCCCTCGACCGCGCCGGCCTCGTGCGCCGGGTGCACGGCGGTGCCATTCCGGTCGGACGCCTCGACTTCGAGCCGGACCTCGCCGAGCGCGAGGGCACGGCGGCCGACGAGAAGGACCGCATCGCGAAGGCGGCCGTCGCGGAACTGCCGGGCGAGGGCACGATGATCCTCGACGCCGGTACGACCGTGGCGCGGTTCGCGGCCGCCGTCCCGCTGGAGTCCTCGCTCACCGTCGTCACCCACAGCCTGCCGATCGCGGCCCGCCTCGCGGACCACCCCGGCATCCAGCTCCACCTCGTCGGAGGGCGCGTACGGCACCGTACGCGCGCCGCCGTCGACGCCTGGGCGCTGCGGGCGTACGGCGAGATCCGGGCCGACGTCCTCGTCCTCGCGGCCAACGGCTTCTCCGTCGACCACGGCCTGACCACCCCCGACCTCGCCGAGGCCGCGGTCAAGCGGGCCGCGATGGCCGCGGCCCGGCGCGTGGTACTGCTCGCCGACTCCTCCAAGTGCGGCCAGGAGCACTTCGCCCGCTTCGGGGACCTCGGCGACGTGGACCTGCTGATCACCGACAGCGGGCTGAGCCAAGAAGACACCACCGCCATCGAGCGCGGCGGCACGGAAGTAGTGCGCGCATGATCCTCACCGTCACCCCGAATCCGTCCCTGGACCGCACCTACGAGGTTCCGTCACTGGAGCGCGGTGAAGTCATCCGCGCCACCGGCGAACGCATGGACCCGGGCGGCAAGGGCGTCAACGTCTCACGTGCCGTCGCGGCCGCCGGGCGGCGCACGGTCGCCGTTCTGCCCCTCGGTGGTGCGCCGGGGGCGCTCGTGGCCACCCTGCTCGACGCGCAGGGCATCGAGGTCGCGCCGGTTCCGGTCGCCGGCGACACCCGCTCCAACATCGCGCTGGCCGAGGCGAACGGCGTGCTCACCAAGATCAATGCGCCGGGGCCCGAGCTGTCCGCGGCGGAACAGGAACTCCTGCTGGAGACGGTGCGCGAGCAGTCGCGCGACGCGGACTGGATCGCGTGCTGCGGGAGCCTGCCGAGGGGACTCGCGCCGGCGTGGTACGCCGATGTCGTGGCGCGGGCGCACGCCGGGGGCGCGCGGATCGCGCTGGACACCTCGGGGCGCGCGCTCCTTGAGGCGCTGGCCGAGCGGCCCGATGTGGTGAAGCCGAACGCCGAGGAGCTCGCGGAAGCCGTCGGGCGCCCCCTGGCCACCGTGGGCGACGCGCTGAAGGCGGCCGAGGAGTTGCGCGAGATGGGCGCGGGCGCCGTGCTCGCGAGCCTGGGCGCCGACGGGCAGTTGCTCGTGGACGGCACGGGCGCCTGGTTCGGCAGCGCACGCGTGGAGGCCGTACGCAGCAACGTCGGCGCCGGAGACTCCTCGCTCGCCGGCTTCCTGATCGCGGGCGGCAGCGGCCCGGAGGCCCTCGCCTCCGCGGTCGCGCACGGAGCGGCGGCCGTCCAGCTGCCGGGCAGCGTGATGCCGGCGCCGGCCGATCTGGATCCCTCGGCCGTGACCGTCACCGCCGAAGTGCCGGTGGACCGTGCTCTGAGGGAGCCGGTGTCATGACCCCCCTCACGACACCCGCCGCGATGGCCCCCACGACGGACCCTGCGACGGACCCTACGACGGCCCCCACGCCGGTGACCGCTGCCACGACCGCGGGGGCGCCGACCGCCGTGCTCCCCGAAGGACCACCGGAACGGGCCTTCGGACCGACCATCGAGCCGACTACCAAATCGACTACCGAACCGAGCAGCGCACCGAACACCGAACCGACCACCGAACCGAACACCGAACCGACCATCGATCCGGCCACCGATCTGGTTACCGCTCCGGGTCTCGAACGGCGAGGCTCCCCGCTGCTCGCCGCCACCGACGGGAGGCAGGGCCGCCTGAGCCGTTCTGCCGCCCCCAGGGGGTGGGGTTTCCCCGGCTCCGCCCCCTGCCGCGCGGGTCTCCCCGCCCGCGCCGCCATCCCCCACAGCACCCCCGTCCCCACCTCCGCCCACCCCACGTCTCGGGCGATACGCGTGCGAAGGAGCCCGCGATGAGCAAGATGATCACCGCGGACCTGGTCGATCTCGACCTGTCCGCCGATACCAAGGAAGCGGCGGCGCGTGCCCTCGCCGAGCGCATGGTGGCCCAGGGCCGGGTGACCGACCTGGAGGGCTTCCTCGCCGACGTGGCCGCCCGTGAGGCCCAGATGCCGACCGGCCTGGACGGCGGCATCGGGATCCCGCACTGCCGCAGCGCACACGTCACCGAGCCGACGCTCGCCTTCGGGCGCAGCCGTGCCGGGATCGACTTCGGCGCCCCGGACGGCCCCGCAGACCTGATCTTCCTGATCGCGGCGCCCGCAGGCGCCGACGATGCCCACCTGACGATCCTGTCGTCACTGGCCCGGCAGCTGATGAACGCCGAGTTCACCGGCGCGCTGCGCTCGGTGGGCGACGCGGCGGCCGCGGCGGCGCTCATCCGCGGCGAGGAGCCGACGGCGGAGGCCGGGCCGTCGGCGACGGCCGAGACCCAGGGCGCGCGGCCCGAGGGCGCAGCTGAGGGCGCCTCCGAAGACTCCGTGGCGGCGTCGGGGGCGGCCTCCGTCGACGCCGCCACGGGCAGCGCGGCCCCGGCGCCGGGCGCCACCGCTCCGGCGCCGGGCGCCAAGGAGTCCGCCGACGCCCCTGCCTTCCGTATCGTCGCGGTCACCTCCTGCCCGACCGGCATCGCCCACACCTACATGGCTGCCGAATCGCTGGAGAACGCCGGACGCGAGGCGGGCATCGAGGTCGTCGTCGAGACGCAGGGCTCGGCCGGCTTCACCCGGCTCGACCCGGCCGTCATCGCTGCGGCGGACGGCGTGATCTTCGCGCACGACGTGCCCGTGCGGGAGAAGGAACGCTTCGCCGGGAAGCCGACCGTCGACGTCGGCGTGAAGGCGGGCATCAACCGCCCCGCCGAGCTGATCTCCGAGGTGCGCGACAAGGCCGCGCGCGGTGAGGTGAACGCGGGGGCGCCCGCCGGGGCCGGTACGCCGGTCGAGCGCGCCGGTGAATCCGGCGAGGGCTACGGCACCAAGCTGCGCAAGTGGCTGATGTCGGGCGTGAGCTACATGGTCCCGTTCGTCGCGGCGGGTGGTCTGCTGATCGCCCTCGGCTTCGCGATCGGCGGATACAAGATCAACAAGGCGCCGTCGGTCATGGACCACTTCGTGTGGGGCCAGGCGGACAGCTGGGCGGCGCTGCTGTTCCAGATCGGCGCCGTCGCCTTCGGCTTCCTCGTCCCGGTGCTGGCCGGCTACATCGCCTACGGCATGGCGGACCGTCCCGGTCTCGTCCCCGGCTTCGTCGGCGGCGCGATCGCCCTCACCATCAACGCCGGTTTCCTCGGCGGCCTGGCGGCCGGTCTGATCGCCGGTAGCGTGGTGATGGCGATCCAGAAGGTCAACATTCCGGCTGCGCTGCGCGGCATCATGCCGGTGGTGGTGATCCCGCTGATCTCCTCGGCGATCGTCGGGTTCCTGATGTTCGTCGTGATCGGCAAGCCCATCGCCTCCGCCCAGAAGGGCATGACCGACTGGCTGAACGGCCTCTCCGGCGCCAACGCCATCCTGCTCGGCATGCTGCTCGGCCTGATGATGTGCTTCGACCTCGGCGGCCCCGTCAACAAGGTCGCCTACACCTTCGCCACCGCCGGCATCGCGGTCTCCGACCCGAGTGACTCCGCGATGAAGATCATGGCCGCGGTCATGGCGGCCGGCATGGTCCCGCCGCTGGCGATGGCCCTGGCCACGACCGTGCGCGGCAAGCTCTTCACCGAGACCGAGCGCGAGAACGGCAAGGCCGCCTGGGTCCTGGGCGCCTCCTTCATCTCCGAGGGCGCGATCCCGTTCGCGGCGGCCGACCCGCTGCGCGTCATCCCCTCCTCGATGGTGGGCGGCGCGATCACCGGAGCGCTGTCGATGGCCTTCGGCGCCACTCTGCGAGCCCCGCACGGCGGCATCTTCGTGGTCCCGCTGATCGGCAACCCGTTCCTCTACCTGGTCGCCATCGCGGCGGGCGTGTGCGTCACCGCGGCACTGGTGGTCGTCCTGAAGGGCATACGCAAGCCGGCTCCCGGCACGGCGGCCGGGCAGGCGGCCGACGGCTCGGTCACCGCGAAGGCCGGTGCGAAGCAGCCGGTGGCTGCCTGACACCGGCCGGAGGGGGCGGCGCCCACGGAAACCGCCCCCCTCCGCATGTCCTTTTCGGATGCTGTGAGTTGTTCACGGCACCTGGGGCAAGTGCGACGCCTGCGTGTCATGCGAGATACGTCACGGTCCGGGACGGAAGTCCCGGACCGTGGTGTCTACTGGAACGCATGTCTGAGCACGTCTCGATCCTCCGGTCGCTGGGCGTCGCCGTCCTCGCCCTGACGGCCGTCGTCTGGGTGATCCTCCTGACCCGCATCCTGCGCCGCGGCCGCACCCGGGCGGGCAGGCGGCCCGCCGCCCCCACACTGGACGCCCTCCCGTACCAGGCTCAGGCCGGACCCCACCTGGAGTCCGTGGAACTGACCCCTGCGGAGCGAGACGCCTTCGCCGGCCTGGTGCGGCAGCTCAGCGACGGCCACTGAGGCGCGCGCCGGGCTGCTGAGGAGCATGTCCGGCGCGCTCTTCCGGTCAGGAGACCTGCGCCGCCCGCCGTTCCATCGCGTCCCGCGCCGCGTCCTCCGTCGTGTACACCTCGCACATGTGCCGTCCGTCCGGCGTCGCCGTGTGCTCGACCTCCCACAGGGACACCTCCTCGCCGTCGCGCAGCAGGAACGCGTGCTCGTACAGCGAGAAGCACAGCCCGCTGCGACCCGCTCGGCACGGACGCCCGAAGGCCTGCACGATCTGGTGCGCGAACGCCGTCCTCAGCAGCGCGGCGGTCTCCGCACCCGGCCGGTCCGGGTTCTCCGCGCGACGCAGGAGCCGGCGCGCGTGGTCCGCCGAGTCGTCCGGCACGTACGCGTGTCGAGGCACAGGGACCGACGACCACTGCACCGTCACCGGCAGCTCGAAGTCGGCGGCGTCCGGCGGCATCGGCAGCCGCGCGGTGGCGACGCGCAGCTCCTCCTCGTCGACGTACACCTCGTGCTGCGGGGCGCCGCCCGGCGCGGTGTTGTGCACGAGCTCCCAGAGCGTGAGCGCCGAGCCGTCGACGAGCAGCCACGTGTGCCGGTACGTCTCCCGGTGCAGCCCCGCGCTGTGGTGCGCCGAGTGCAGCGAGCTGTCGTGCGCCAGCGCACTGTCGAGTCGTCGTATCGTCTCGTCCGGAAGCTCGAAGGAGTTCAGAGCACGGCCGAGCAGTCGCGCGAGGTGCTCCTCCGGAGACTCCGGCGACTCGTGTGGTTCGTACGCTGCCGTCTCGTACGGAACGCTCAAGGTCTCTCCCGGCGTTGCTGCATGTCACCTTGTGGGTGCATACCGTAGCCCCTCGGTCGGACATCGTGTCCGGGAACCGAGAAAACGTACGCCCGGAAAACGCCCGGGCCGCGCGAGTTGTTCCCCGCGCGGCCCGTGGATCCGCCAAAAACCGCTGTGCGCCCGGCACTTGGGCCGATCAGGCGCGCAGTGCCGTGACTACGCCGCGCTGGCCGCGGTCCACTCGCTCCACGACAAGTTCCAGCCGTTGAGCCCGTTGTCCGGCGCCACCGTCTTGTCGGGAGAGTTCTTGACGATCACGACGTCACCGATGAGCGAGTTGTCGTAGAACCACTTCGACGGCGTGGCGCCCTGCGCGCCCTCCACGTCCGCGAGCCCGACGCAGCCGTGGCTGGAACCCACCCTGCCGAACGGCGGGTTGCCCCTGTTGTACCAGTAGTTGCCGTGGATGAACGTGCCCGACGACGTCAGGCGCATCGCGTGCGGCACGTTCGCGATGTCGTACTCGGAGCCCAGGCCGACGGTCTGGCTGTTCATGCGGGTCTGCAAGAACTTCTCGGAGATCACCATCTGCCCGTTGTACGTGGTGTGCTGAGGGTCGCCCGTCGAGACGGGCACCGTCTTCAGGGTCTTGCCGTCCCGCACCACCGTCATCGTCTGCGTGGCGGTGTCGACGGTGGAGACCTGCGAGCGCCCGATGGTGAAGGTGACGGTCTTCTTCTGCACCCCGTAGACGCCGTTCGCGCCCTCAACGCCGTCCAGGTCGATCTTCATCGTGACCTTGGAGCCGGCCTTCCAGTACTCCTCGGGCCGGAAGTCGAGCCGCTGCGACCCGAACCAGTGCCCCACCACCTCCTGCCCGCTGCTCGAGGTGACGTCGATGTGCGACTGCACGGCCTTCTTGTCGCTGATCGCCTTGTCGAAGGTGAACGACACCGGCATCCCGACACCGACCGTCGTGCCGTTGTCCGGCGTGTACGTGCCGATGAAGCTGTTCCCCGAAGAGACGGTCGTGAAGATGGAGTTGGCCGCGGACGTGTGGCCGCCCGCATTCTTGGCGGTCGCCGATATCTGGTACTTGGTCCCGCGCTCCAGCTGCTCCTTCGGCTTCCAGCTGGTGCCGTCCGCGGACAACGAGCCCGGCACGGTCTGTCCCGTGCCCGCCACCGTCATCTTCACCTCGGTCAGCTTGCCTCCGCTGACCTTCACCCCGGTCGTGTTGATCGACGCGCCGGTCGATCCGTCCTTCGCCGAGATGACGATCTTCGCTGCCGACGTCTTGGAAGCACTCCTGCCGCCCTTGCCGTCGGTCTTGGAATCGGCTTTGGCGTTCCCGCCGCAGGCGGTCAGGGTGAGGGCGCCGACCATCAGGGCGGCACAGGCCCCCAGTGCGCGCCGCGCTGCTATGTCCGGCGTTGTCACGGGCTGCTCCAGGTTCGTGTGATGTGCGTGATCCGCTCCAGTGCGTGGAGAAAGAGGGCGGCAGCGGCCGGAGAGGTTCCCGCCGCTCGCCCGGAACGGCGACACGTGACAGAACCGGGACAATCGCAGGCGTGCGGCGCGTCCGCACACGCCGGTGCTGCGAGCCGCGGCTCCCCGCCCACCTGCCCGCCCCCGCCCCGGACGGCGTGCGAGCGAGCGCGCCCCCGCCGTGTCACGCCCTCCCGTACAACTCCGCGTACGACGGCCACACTCCACCCGGCCCGTCCACCGACTCCGCGGCTCGCACGGCGCGCACGATGGCGCGGGTCACCACGTCCGCGCCGGCCGCGAGGATCTCGTTCAGCGCGAGGAGGTTCTCGGCGTCGAGGGGGCGCAGGGGGCGCGCCCCTGTCGCCAGCGCGAACACCGTGTCCCCGTCGTTGAGCAGGTGCACCGGTCGTACGGCGCGCGCGATGCCGTCGTGCGCCGTGCCGGCCAGCTTCTGCGCCTGCGCCTTCGACAGGTCGGCGTCGGTGGCGACCACGGCGAGTGTGGTGTTGAGCGGGGGGCGCCCGTTCGCCGCCGCGATGTCGGTGAGGCGCCGGCGCGCGGCCGCATGGACGCGCGCTTCCGGATAGTTCACGCGCCCCTGGAACAACTCCCCGTACAGCACGCCCGTCTCGGGATCCATCGCCGACCCGGCCGCATTGGCCACCACCAGCGCGGCCACCGTGATCCCGGACTCCAGTACGACGCTGGCGCTGCCGACCCCGCCCTTCAGCGCGCCCACGGCGGCTCCGGCACCGGCACCCACGCACCCTTCCGGCACTCGCGCGCCCGAGCCGCTCTCCGCCGCCGCCTCGACCGCGGCGCGGCCGGTGGACGCGTCCGGCCGGGCGGAGAAGTCGCCGCCCCGCCCCAGATCGAAGACGCACGCGGTGGGCACCACCGGCACGACATGGGCGGGATCGGTCCCGACGCGAACGCCACGCCGCTGTTCTTCCAGCCAGGCCATCACCCCGGACGCCGAGTCGAGCCCGTAGGCGCTCCCGCCCGTCAGCACGATCGCGTCGACCTTCTGCACGAGATTGCGCGGGTCGAGGGCGTCGGTCTCCTTCGTCCCGGGGCCGCCGCCCCGTACGTCCACGGCGGCGACGGCCCCGCCCTCCGGCGCGAGCACGACCGTGGTGCCGGTGAGCCAACCGGCGCCGATACGCGTCGCATGGCCCACTCGCACGCCTGCGACGTCCGTCAAAGCGTCAACTGTCATGGCCCCAGTCTGGCCCGGCCCGCCGCGCGGACGGCCGTCTCATGCGCCGTCCGGCCCCACCCCCCGCTCGCCGCACCTCTCCCCGCGCCGCCCGCCCCTTCGCGGGAAGCCCGAAGTCCATCCACGCCCACCAGACGGCGAGCAGGACTCCTGCGGATCTCAGCGCCGCCGCACCCGCGTGCCCGGCTGCGGCGGTGTCCAACAGTGAGACGCCCGCCTGGGCGAGAGTCACGGCGAAACAGAGATCGAGAAACAGTTCGAGTGCGCCGCGCGTCGAGCGTCCAAGCGCCGCGGCCGACCGGCCGAGTGTCTTGTGAAGCATTTCACAAGACGTCGGCCTGTCGCTTCTCCGGCGAATAGGCCAGGTCAGACCCTTCGCGCCGGAGACTGATCGATTATCGATAGGACCTTTGGACCCCGATAGGGGACCAACGCGACTCCCGGACGCGCCCTCACTGACGTGCAATGGAATCGACCCCATGAAGCGATGTGGAAGGTGCGGGCCATGACTGCCACTCCTGCGGAGACCACCAACGTCACTCCCGCCGCGCCCCGGACGGCGCCGGAGCCGTCGGCGCAGGGAGGCGCCTGGGCCGGCTTCCGAGGCGGCCTGTGGCGCGACGCCATCGACGTCCGGGACTTCGTGCAGCACAACTACACCCCCTACGAGGGCGACGGCGCCTTCCTCGCCGGACCCACCGAGCGCACCACCAAGGTCTGGAACAAGCTCCTCGCCATGTTCCCGACCGAGATCGAGCGCGGCATCTACGACGTCGACGCCAAGACGCCCTCCCGCATCGACGCTTTCGCCCCCGGCTACGTCGACCGCGACCTCGACCTCATCGTCGGCCTCCAGACCGACGCCCCGCTCAAGCGCGCCATCATGCCCAACGGCGGCTGGCGCATGGTCGAGGGTGCCCTCAACGCCTACGGGTACGAGGCCGACCCCACCGTGCGGGAGATCTACACCAAGCTCCGCAAGACCCACAACGACGGTGTCTTCGACGCCTACACCCCCGAGATCCGCGCCTGCCGCTCCTCCGGCATCATCACCGGCCTCCCGGACGCCTACGGCCGCGGCCGCATCATCGGCGACTACCGTCGCGTAGCCCTCTACGGTGTGGACCGGCTCATCGCGGCAAAGCGAGCGGACAAGCTCGCCCTCGAAGTCGAGTGGCCGAGTGCGGAGGTGATCCAGGAACGCGAGGAAGTCGCCGAGCAGATCCGCGCCCTCCAGGAACTCAAGGCGATGGCTCTCTCCTACGGCTACGACATCTCCGGCCCCGCCCGGACCGGCCGTGAGGCCATCCAGTGGCTGTACTTCGCCTACCTCGCCGCCGTCAAGGAGCAGAACGGCGCCGCCATGTCGATCGGCCGCATCGACGCCTTCCTCGACATCTACCTGCAACGGGACATCGAGGCCGGCGTGCTCACCGAGGCCGCTGCCCAGGAGCTCATCGACGACTTCGTGGTCAAGCTGCGCATCGTCCGCTTCCTGCGCACCCCCGAGTACAACGAGCTCTACTCCGGCGACCCCACCTGGGTCACCTGGTCCATGGGCGGCATCGGGGACGACGGACGGCCGCTGGTCACCCGCACCACCTTCCGCGCCCTGAACACCCTCTACAACCTCGGCCCGGCGCCCGAGCCCAACCTCACCGTCTTCTGGTCCCCGCGCCTGCCCGAGGGCTTCAAGAAGTACGCCGCCCGGGTCGCCATCGACACCAGCGCCCTGCAGTTCGAGTCCGACGAGCTGATGCGCCCCAAGTACGGTGACGACACCGCCATCGCCTGCTGCGTCTCCGCGATGGCCATGGGCAAGCAGATGCAGTTCTTCGGCGCCCGCGTCAACGTCGCCAAGGCCCTGCTGTACGCCATCAACGGCGGCCGCGACGAGAAGTCCGGCAAGACGGTCGTCGAGGGCTTCGAGCCGATCACCGACGAGTACCTCGACTACGACACGGTCCTCGCACGCTACGACGCCATGCTCGGCTGGCTCGCGAAGACCTACGTCCACGCGCTCAACGTCATCCACTACATGCACGACAAGTACGCCTACGAGCGCCTCGAGATGGCTCTGCACGACCGGGCGATCCTGCGCACCATGGCATGCGGCATCGCCGGCCTGTCGGTTGCCGCCGACTCGCTGTCCGCCATCAAGCACGCACGCGTGAAGGTGATCCGGGACGAGACCGGCCTCGCCGTCGACTACGTCATCGAGGGCAGCTACCCGGCCTACGGCAACAACGACGACCGGGCCGACTCCATCGCCCAGTGGATCGTCCACGAGTTCATGGAGAAGGTCCGCCGGTACCCGACGTACCGCAACGCGGTGCACACCCAGTCGGTCCTGACGATCACCTCGAACGTCGTCTACGGCAAGAAGACCGGCAACACGCCCGACGGCCGCCGCGCGGGCACCCCCTTCGCGCCCGGCGCAAACCCGATGAACGGGCGTGACGAGCACGGATACATCGCTTCGGCGCTCTCCGTCGCCAAGCTCCCGTACGACGACGCGGAGGACGGCATCTCGCTGACCAACACGATCACCCCGGACGCCCTCGGCCGCACTCCCGAGGAGCGCGTCGCCAACCTCTCCGGCGTCCTGGACGGGTTCATCGCCAGCGACGGCTTCCACATGAACGTCAACGTGCTCGACAAGGCGACCCTCGAGGACGCGATGGAGCACCCCGAGAAGTACCCGCAGCTGACCATCCGGGTCTCCGGCTACGCGGTCAACTTCATCCGCCTCACGCGCGAGCAGCAGCTCGACGTCATCAACCGCACCTTCCACGGTTCGCTGTAAGGGAGCATGGCGATGACCACGCTTCATCCGCCGGCGTCGGCTCTGCCGACGCCGGCCGGCGGGCCCGTTTCCGCGGCGGCCACCCCGGCCGCCGCGGCGACCCGCCGCCCGGTCGTCGGAACCGTCCACTCGTGGGACCTGTCGACCGGCGTCGACGGTCCGGGCACCCGCTTCGTCACCTTCCTGTCGGGCTGCCCGCTGTCCTGCCTGTACTGCCACAACCCCGACACCTGGCGGATGCGCGACGGAAAGCGCACCACCGCCGACGAGATCGTCGCCGAAGCCCGCAAGTACACGCGGTTCATCGCGGCCGCCGGCGGCGGCGCCACCATCAGCGGAGGAGAACCGCTGCTGCAACCCGTGTTCACCGGCGAACTGCTGCACCGCTTCAAGAACGAACTCGGCCTGCACACCGCCCTCGACACCTCGGGCTTCCTCGGCGTTCGCGCCACCGACGCCCTCCTGCGCGACACCGACCTGGTCCTGCTCGACATCAAGTCCTGGGACCCCGCCACCTACCGCAAGGTCACCGGTCGCCCCCTGCGCCCCACCCTCGACTTCGCCCGGCGTCTCGCCGACCTGGGCCAGGAGGTCCACGTTCGCTTCGTGCTCGTGCCCGGACTGACCGACGCCCCCGACAACATCGACGGAGTCGCCGCCTTCGCCGCCTCCCTCGGCAACGTCACGCGCGTCGACGTCCTGCCCTTCCACAAGCTGGGCGAGGCCAAGTGGCAGGCGCTCGGGCGGCCGTTCGTCCTGCACGACACGCCCTCCCCGACCGCCGAGCAGACCGCTGTGGCCAGGAGCATCTTCGCGGCCCACGGCCTCAACGCCGTCTGAGCCGCCGGGACCCGGCCCGCGCTCGGAGCCGTACTCTGGACGCATGAGCACCGCCCCCGAGCCCGAGTCCGAGCCGCGCGAGCCGAAGGCCTCGCTGATCTTCGACGACCCGTTGGACCAGCAGTCCTCGGACGACACGGACCGCGGGTGGGGCGAGCGGCCCGGCCCTGACGGCGGTGACGCCTCGGACCTGAAGCGCTTCCTCGACGAGAAGCCGCCCCACCACCTCTGAGCCACGCGGGCCACGGTCCGCCATGCACGGCGGGCCGCTGTCCCTACCGCTCGTCGGGCACTGTCCCGCGTCCGCGCTGGGCGACCAGGGCGTCGCGGATCTCCTTCAGCACCTCCAGCTCGGTCACCTCGATGACCTCGTGCGTGCCCTCCCGCGCCTTCCGGCGGGCCTCCTGCCGTGCCAGGTACTTCGACATCGGCAGGACCATCAGGAAGTAGACCACCGCCGCGGTCGTCACGAAGCTGAGCGTCGCACCGAGCACGGAGCCCCACATGATCGGTATTCCGCTCTTCACCGTGCCGTCCGCGGCCACCTGGCACGGATCCTCCAGGCACGAGCTGTAGCCGTCCAGGCTCTTCGTCCCGATCGCACCGACGAGCGGATTGATGATCCCCTTCACCACCGAGTTGACGATGTTGGTGAACGCGGCGCCGATGACCACCGCCACTGCCAGGTCGACGACGTTCCCGCGCATCAGGAAGGCCTTGAAGCCCTGCCAGACGCTCGGTTTCTTCTTCTCGCTCACCGCGGGGCCTCTCCTCGCACGCACAGGGTGTGGAACAAACAGCTCCGCAACCTACGTCAAGGCGAGGCGCGCCGGTACGGCCGGGTGGCTTCCAAGAGGGACTTGACGGCATTTCACGCAGGATGCGGAAGATCCTGTTCAGCACAGCGTCACCGCCAACCGGGCCGCCGCGCCCGCACCCGCGAGGCGCGCCGCGGTCGACCGGGGCACCGAGAGCACGACCAGCGCGCCGCTGTCGGCCGCACCGTCCAGGGGTTCCGGCACCTGTACGACCCGAGCCCCGCGCGCGACCACACGGGCATCGCCGCCCGTCGCCGTCTCCTGCGCGGCGATGACGTCCACCCGGTCGCCCGGCCGCAGCAGGCGGACCGTGGCCGCGTCGGCGATCCGCACCGGAGCGGACACCGTCTCGACGGCACGATGCCTGCGGACGGGATCCGCCACCGGATGCCCGCGCGCCCGGTCGGCGTCCCGCGGCACGGCCGCCACCAGCGCGGCCGCGGTCACGGCGAGGCCGGCCGCCAGTGCCCGCCTCCGGTGCCCCAGGAGCCGGCGCAGCTGGTACCGCCCGCCGCGCACCCGCACGGGAGCGAAGTGCGGAACCTCACACGTGGCGGGAGCGTCCGCGCCGGGCGGGCGCGGAGGGGACGGGGAGGGGGACGGAGGGGGCAGGGACATCGCGGATCACCACCTGCGAAGAGGAATCGGCTGACGGGCCCACGATGAGGCTTCGCGCCGCCGCTCGCCGGAGCCGGTGGATTACCGACGGGTTGTGGACAACCTGCCCACCCGCACGAGGGAACGAGTGGACGATTGGACGAGTGAACGAGCGCATGCGCGCTGTCAGAGTCCCGCCGTAACCTCCCCCGGTTCCCCGTTTCCGCTCCCTACGGCAGACCGAAGCCCGGATCCATCCCGCCCAGCGCGTTCCTGCACAGGCAGTCCCGCTCCTCGTTCGCGGGCAGGCCGGCCACCACGTCGAACAGCACGCCGCGCAGCCGGTCGACGTTGGCCGCGAACACTCGCAGCACCTCTTCGTGCGAGACGCCCTCGCCGGTCTCGGCGCCCGCGTCGAGGTCGGTGACCAGCGTCATGGACGTGTAGCAGAGTTCGAGTTCACGGGCGAGCGCCGCCTCGGGATGACCGGTCATGCCGACAATGGACCAGCCCTGCGCCTGGTGCCACAAGGATTCGGCGCGGGACGAGAAGCGGGGCCCCTCGACCACGACGAGTGTGCCGCCGTCCACCGGCTCCCAGTCCCGGCCGCGTGCGGCCTTCAGCGCTGCCGTGCGCCCCGCGGGGCAGTAGGGGTCGGCCAGGGAGACGTGCACGACGTTCGGGACGGTCCCGTCGGGAAGCGGCAGCCCGTCGAAGTACGTCCCCGCCCTGGATTTCGTACGGTCGACGAGCTGGTCCGGCACGAGCAGCGTGCCCGGTCCGTACTCGGGGCGCAGACCGCCCACCGCGCACGGGCCGAGGACCTGGCGCACCCCGACCGACCACAGCGCCCAGAGGTTGGCCCGGTAGTTGATGCGGTGCGGCGGCAGGTGGTGGCCGCGTCCGTGCCGGGGCAGGAAGGCGACCCGTCGGCCCGCGACCTCGCCGAGGAACAGGGAGTCGCTGGGCGGTCCGTAGGGGGTGTCCACCTGTATCTCGGTCACGTCGTCGAGGAACGAGTAGAAACCGGAGCCGCCGATCACGCCGATCTCGGCGTTCGCCTTGTTCGCCATGCTCCGCACCCTAGCCGCCACAGGAAGCGCCGAAGACCCTGCCGTCGGATGACGACAGGGTTCCGCAAGAAATGGTTGCCTACGCGGCGGAGCTGCTGGAGGTGGAGCCGGTGCTGGACGGCTTCGCGTCCGAGGACGACGAAGAAGACGTGGACGTCGAAGGCTTCGAGGACGCCGGCGAGCTGCTGGACGACGAGCCGCGGCTGTCGTTCCGGTAGAAGCCGGAACCCTTGAAGACAATGCCGACCGCGGA
Organism: Streptomyces sp. NPDC020490; assembly: GCF_044335305.1. Classification (NCBI taxonomy): domain Bacteria; kingdom Bacillati; phylum Actinomycetota; class Actinomycetes; order Kitasatosporales; family Streptomycetaceae; genus Streptomyces; species Streptomyces sp. NPDC020490. The sequence continues at coordinate 74,562 of NZ_JBIRUY010000019.1, forward strand.
GAACACCTTCTTGAGGCGGCCACCGCAATTGGGGCACTCGGTCAGGGCGTCGTCGGTGAACTTCTGCACCGCCTCGAGGCCCTCGCCACACTCGGTGCACTGGTACTGGTAGGTGGGCACTGTCTTCCTCCTGGCACTCTCACTCAATGAGTGCTAACGAGGCTCCATAGTGACGCATTCCTGAGGATCAGTCCACTGCGACGGCCTCGCGGTGACCGACGCCACGTGCGACGGTCACCTGCCTGGGCCGGGCCGCGAGCCGCGAGCGGAGGGTGAGAAGGGTCACGAGGGCGAGCATCGTGCCGCCCATCGGGACGAGGAATCCGGCGCCGTCGCGGAGACGGTCCTCCAGCTGTCCGGCGACCGTGACGGCGGCCGCCTGGCCGAGCGCCACCGCCCCCGTCAGCCAGGTGAAGGCCTCCGTGCGGGCGCCGGCCGGCACCAGGCCGTCGACCAGTGTGTAGCCGGTGATCAGCGTCGGCGCGATGCACATGCCGACGAGCAGGCCGAGCCCCGCGAGGAGCGGCACCGAGTGCGCGGCCCACAGACCGGAGGCCGCCAGCGCCAGCGCGCCGTACCCGACGACGAGACGTTGCCGCGGAGCCGCCTTCCAGGCGATCGCACCGCAGACGACGCCGGAGAGCATGTTGCCCGCGGCGAAGATCCCGTACAGCACGCCGTTCAAGCCGGGCTCGCCGATCGACTCGGTGAACGCCGCCAGCGAGACCTGCATGCCCCCGAAGACGGAGCCGATGCCCAGGAAGGCGACGACGAGCACGCGCACGCCGGGCACACGCAGAGCCGACTCGTACTTCACGCGCGCGTGCCCGGCGCCGGTCACCGCGGGCTCCGTGTTCTTCTGCGCCGCGAACAGCAGGCCGCCGAGCAGTGTGAGCCCGGCTTCCGTCACCAGGCCCGCGGCCGGGTCCACGGCGGTGCACAGGGCGGTGGCCAGCAGCGGGCCGACGACGAAGGTCAGTTCGTCCGTGACCGACTCGAACGCCGCTGCAGTGGTCATCAGGGGCGAGTCCTGGAGCCTCATGCCCCAGCGGGCGCGCACCATCGGCCCGATCTGCGGCACCGAGGCGCCGGTGGGCACGGCCGCCGCGAACAGCGCCCACAAGGGCGCGTGTCCCAGTGCGAGCGCCGTCAGCGTCAGGCCCGACAGCGCGTGCAGCGCCACGCCCGGCACGAGTACGGCGCGCTGCCCGTACCGGTCGGCGAGCCGGCCGCTGAAGGGCGCGAACAGCGCCATGGAGACGCCGGTGGCCGCCGCGGCGGCGCCCGCCGCGCCGTACGAGCCGGTGGTGTGCTGCACGAGCAGCACGATGGAGATGGTGAGCATCGCGAACGGCTGCCGCGCCGCGAAGCCCGGGATCAGGAACGTCCAGGCGCCGCGGGTGCGCAGCAGTTGCCCGTATCCCGGACGGGAGGATTCCGACGAGTCCTTCGACGACTCGCTGGTGACCGTGGATGCCACGGCCCGTGCCTTTCCGCCGCCTGGTAGCGCGCCGTTGCGGAAGCGCCGAGAGCTGTCCTCATGCGCGGACTGCGGTAGATGCCGGCGCTGATGCGAGGAGCGTCCCGGCCGCCATACGGTCGCGCCAGCTCTGCGTCAGGCAGAGTTGGTTCGATCAGGGTGCGCCTTCATCATACAAGGATCACGGTCGATGGGCCTGTGAAAGCGAGCACCATGAACCCATCAGCCTGCGATTGCCGGGGTGGTGAACCGTATGAAACACGCCCTTAACGGAAGGCTGCGCCGTTCTGCGCGCCGTGCACGCCCCTCAGGCCCGTGCACGCCCCTCAGGCCCGTGCACGCCCCTCAGGCCCGCGCACGTCCCTCAGGCCCCCGCGCGGACCAATACGGCCGACGCCCGCACACGCGCCCGCGAATGGCCGCCGCGCCGCGCACGCCCGGCGCGAGCGCGACGCCCCCCGCCCTCAGCTCCTCGCCTCCGCGCCGTTCGCCCCCAGCCATCCGGCCAGCTTTCCGCCGCGCCCCACGGCGCGCAGTCGGCGCTCCGCCGCGTCCCGCACCGGGTCGGTGGCGACGACGAGGAGTTCGTCCCCGCGCCGCAGCACCGTCGCGGGAAGCGGGACGAACGATTTTCCGTCACGTACGACGAGCGTGACGGCGGATCCGGCCGGCAGGCGCAGTTCGTTGATCTCGACGCCGTGCATCTTCGACCCCTCGGGGATGGTGACGGACAGCAGATGTCCGCGCAGCCGCTCCAGGGGCGCCGACTCGATGCCCAGGTCGGCCGCCTCACCGCTCTTGCCCAGGCCGAGGGTGCGGGCGACCCAGGGCAGCGTCGGCCCCTGGATGAGGGTGTAGACGACGACCAGGACGAAGACGATGTTGAAGATCCGGCGGCTGGTGTCGACGCCCTCCACCATGGGGATCGTCGCCAGGATGATGGGCACGGCGCCGCGCAGTCCGGCCCAGGACAGCAAGACCTGCTCCGACCGGGGCACCCGGAAGGGTGTGAGACACGCCACGACGCTGAGCGGACGCGCCACCATGGTCAGCACCAGCCCGATGACGAGGGCGGGCCAGACGTCGTCGCCCAGGTCGTGCGGGGTGACCAGCAGGCCGAGCAGGACGAACATGCCGATCTGGGCGATCCAGCCGAGCCCTTCGGCGAACCCGCGCGTGGCGGGCCAGTGCGGCAGCTTCGCGTTGCCCAGCACCATCGAGGCGAGGTAGACGGCGAGGAAGCCGCTGCCGTGCGCCAGCGCGCCCGCCGCGTACGCTGTGACGGCGATGGCCATGACGGCGATGGGGTACAGGCCGGAGGCGGGCAGGGCCACGTGCCGAAGGCCCCAGGAGCCGAGCAGGCCCACCGCGAGGCCGACGGCGGCGCCGATGGCCAGCTCGAGGGCTATCTCGCCCAGCAGCGCGTACCAGTGGTCGATCGGGCCGGCGGTGGAGAAGGCGACGACCAGGATGACCACGGGTGCGTCGTTGAAGCCGGACTCGGCCTCCAGGGTGCCCGTCACGCGCGCGGGGAGAGGTATTTTCCGCAGCACCGAGAAGACCGCCGCCGCGTCCGTGGAGGACACGACCGCCCCGATGATGAGCGCCTGCCGCCACGGCAGCCCCGTGAGGTAGTGCGCCCCCGTCGCGGTGACTCCCACGCTGACCGCGACCCCGACCAGCGCCAGCGCGGAGGCGGCAGGCAGGGCCGGCCTGACCTCCTTCCACTTCGTGCCCAGACCGCCTTCGGCGAGGATCACGACAAGGGCGGCGTATCCGATGACCTGGGTCAGTTCGGCGTTGTCGAAGTGGACGTGGCCGATTCCGTCCTGGCCCATGAGGACCCCGATCCCCAGGTACACGAGCAGGCTGGGGAGCCCGCTGCGCGAGGAGATCCGGACCGCTGCCACGGCGACGAGCAGGACGAGCGAGCAGACGAGCAGAAGCTGGTTGAGGTGGTGGACAGTCAGCGGCCGTTCCCTTCGACGGCTCGCGCGCATCCCGCGCGGGAGCTCTCGTACATAGGACACGAAGCGGGGTAACTCCGCACCCAAGTACTTCGTTACCTTACCTAACTCTTGACGATCTCTTGACGCTCGCACGGCAAGATCGAACGCTCATCCGGGCCGGTTCGCGACTCCGCGTCAAGTCGTGTCGGGCCCTGCGCCTATGGTTGCTCCAGCACTCCAGGACCGCCTGCCGCTCGCGTTAGGACAGCAAGGACAGCGATGCCCCCCAACACCACCGCCTCAACGGGTCAGCAGCCCGGCAAGTCCGGCAGGAAGAAGGGGCGCAGAGCCCGCCTGCTCGTCCTCGTCCTCGTGCTGGCCGTCGTCGGAGGCGTCGCGTACGGGGCGTACTGGTCAGTCAGTACGGTCCGGGCCTCCTTCCCGCAGACGAAGGGCTCGGTCACCATCGAGGGCCTGTCGGGCCCCGTGGACGTCAAACGCGACGGCTACGGCATCCCGCAGATCTACGCCTCCTCCGAAGAGGACCTGTTCATGGCGCAGGGCTACGTGCAGGCGCAGGACCGGTTCTACGAGATGGACGTGCGCCGTCACATGACCTCCGGGCGCCTGTCGGAGATGTTCGGCAAGAGCCAGGTCGGCAACGACGAGTTCCTGCGCACGCTCGGCTGGGACCGGGTGGCGAAGAAGGAGTACGACACCAAGCTGTCGGCCTCCACGAAGAAGTACCTCCAGGCGTACGCCAAGGGAGTCAACGCCTACCTCAAGGGCAGGGACGGCAAGGAGATCTCCCTCGAATACGCCGCCCTGGGCTTCACCAACGACTACAAGCCCGAGAAGTGGACCCCGGTCGACTCGGTCTCCTGGCTGAAGGCGATGGCCTGGGACCTGCGCGGCAACATGCAGGACGAGATCGACCGCGCCCTGATGACCAGCAGGCTCGGCCCCAAGCAGATCAAGGACCTGTACCCGGACTACCCGTACAGCCGCAACAAGGCGATCGTCCAGGAAGGCCAGTACGACGAGCTGACGAAGACGTTCCAGAAGGCCGGCAGCACGTCGACCGCCGGGACGTCCACGAGCGGTACGACGGGCACGACCGGCACGACGGGTACGACCGGCACCACCGGCACGACGGGTACGACCGGTACGACGGGCACGACCGGTACGACGGGCACGGCCTCGCCCGCCTCGGCGACCGGGTCCTCCGCCCTGGAGAGCCAGCTGTCGGGCCTCTACGACGTCCTGGACGACGTGCCCGCCGCGGTCGGGGTGAACGGCCAGGGCATCGGCTCGAACTCCTGGGTCGTGGCGGGGAAGTACACCATCACCGGCAAGCCCCTGCTGGCCAATGACCCGCACCTGTCGGCCTCGCTGCCGTCCGTGTGGTACCAGATGGGCCTGCACTGCCGGACCGTCTCCAGCAAGTGCCGGTACGACGTCACCGGTTACACCTTCGCCGGCATGCCCGGCGTGGTCATAGGCCACAACCAGAACATCGCCTGGGGCATGACGAACTCCGGCGTCGACGTCACCGACCTGTACCTGGAGAAGCTCAGCGGCGACGGCTACCTGTACGACGGCAAGGTGAAGCCCTTCACCACCCGCGAGGAGACCATCAAGGTCGCCGGCGGCCAGTCGAAGAAGATCGTCGTCCGGGAGACCAACAACGGGCCCCTGCTGTCCGACCGCGACAACGAGCTCGTGAAGGTGGGCAAGAAGGCCACCGTCGACACCGCGGCGCCCGACCGCGGCGACGGCTACGGCATCGCCCTGCGCTGGACCGCCCTCGACGCGGGCACCACCATGGACGCCGTCTTCGCGATGGACAGGGCGGCCGACTGGAGCGGCTTCCGGGCCGCCGCCACCCTGTTCGACGTGCCCTCGCAGAACCTGATCTACGCCGACACCAAGAACCACATCGGCTACACGCTGCCCGGGAAGATCCCCCTGCGTGCGCAGGGCCACGACGGCTCCATCCCGGCGCCCGGCTGGGACTCCAAGTACGACTGGACCGGGTACATCCCGCAGGACGCGCTGCCCTACGAGTTCGATCCGGAGCGCGGCTACATCGTCACCGCCAATCAGGCCGTCGTCGACGAGGACAAGTACCCCTACACGCTCACCACGGACTGGGGCTACGGCACTCGCAGCCAGCGCATCACCGACCTGATCGAGTCGAAGATCAAGGGTGGCGGCAAGATCTCCACCGACGACATGCGCCAGATGCAGATGGACAACAGCAGCCAGATCGCCAGGCTGCTCGTGCCCAAGCTGCTCAAGATCGACATCGATGACAAGGCGGTCCGCGACGCGCAGGAGCTGCTCGAGGGCTGGGACTACACCCAGGACGCCGACTCGGCCGCGGCCGCCTACTTCAACGCCGTCTGGCGCAACATCCTCAAGCTCGCCTTCGGCAACAAGCTCCCCAAGGAGCTGCGGGTCAAGGGGCAGTGCCTGTGGGTCGACCCGGTCAACACCACCGGCCCGGTGGACGACACCGAGAAGGTGCGGGAGTGCGGCCAGCGCGACGCCGACCAGGCGCAGCCCGACGGCGGCGACCGCTGGTTCGAGGTGGTCCGCAACCTCATGGACGACGAGAACAGCGACTGGTGGAGGACCCCGGGCGGGGTCGGTGACCGCCCGAAGGCCGAGAACCGCGACCAGCTGTTCAAGCGCGCCATGATCGACGCTCGCTGGGAGCTGACCGCCAAGCTCGGCAAGGACACCGACACCTGGAGCTGGGGCCGGCTGCACCGCCTGTTCCTGAAGAACCAGACGCTCGGCACCGAGGGCCCCGGCTTCCTGCAGTACGTCCTCAACCGCGGACCCTGGAAGCTCAGCGGTGGCGAGGCCACGGTCAACGCCAGCGGATGGAACGCCGCCGGAGGCTACGGCGTCGTGTGGGTGCCGTCGATGCGGATGGTGGTCAACCTCGGCGACCTCGACAAGTCGAAGTGGATCAACCTCACCGGAGCGTCCGGGCACGCCTACAGCGCCCACTACACCGACCAGACCGGCAAGTGGGCCAAGGGCGAACTGCTGCCGTGGTCCTTCTCGGGCGACGCGGTCGACAAGGACACGAGCGACACGCTGGTACTGAAACCGTGAGCCGTCCCCGGGGCTGAAGCCGTGAGCCGCCCCCGGGCTGAGGCCGCGAGGCGCGCGAAAGGGCCTTCCACACACGAGTGGAGGGCCCTTTCGCGCGCCGGGGCGCGTGCGTGGGAGTGCGCGCCGGGCGCGGTAGGTGTGCGCGAGGTGCTCGACGGGCGGCGCGCGCCCGCCGGACGGTCACGCGCCGCCGCTGCCGTCCTCATCACCACCGAAGCGACGCACGCCCGACGGCGTCACCACCGCGTGCACCGGACGGTCGTGCGCCTCCTCCGGCACGCGTGCGACGACTTCCGAGTCGTAGAGCAGCACCAAGAGCGCGGGGCGTGCGCCCGCGCGTTCCAGCCGGGCGAGCACACGGTCGTACGATCCTCCGCCGCGCCCCAGCCGCAGCCCGCGCGTGTCGACCGCCAGCCCCGGCAGCAGCACCACGTCCGCCTCGGCCACGGCATCCGGCCCCAGCCGGTCGCCGACCGGCTCGAAGAGCGCCATCTTCCCGCCGTGCCGCACCCGCGCAAGGGAGCCCTCGCCGGCGTACGCACCCCAGTCCAGATCGTTGTCCGGGAGGAGCACCGGGAGCAGTACGCGCACGCCCCGCGCGCGCAGCGCGTCCAACAGGGCGACAGTTCCCGGCTCGCTGCCCACCGAGACGTACGCCGCCACCGTGCGCGCGTGCGCCAACTCCGGCAGTTCGAGGGCGCGCCCGGCCAGCGCGTTCGCCGCCTCCTGCACGTCATCCGCGGTCAACCTGCTTCTCACCGTCAGGATCTCTCGCCGCAACATCCGCTTGCCAGGCTCGGCAGCACGTCCGATGTGACTCACAGGTCGTACCTGTACCTTTCCTAATGCGCTCAAATAAGGGCCAATTAACCGGAGCTACAGATTCCTTGCAAAGGCACCGGATAAGGTTGCGGGCATGACCCAGTCGCACCTCAGGATCAGCAAGGCTGTCATTCCCGCAGCAGGCCTCGGCACCCGGTTCCTGCCGGCCACCAAAGCCACTCCCAAGGAGATGCTGCCGGTCGTCGACAAGCCGGCGATCCAGTATGTGGTCGAGGAGGCCGTGTCCGCGGGCCTCGACGACGTCCTCATGATCACGGGCCGCAACAAGCGCCCCCTGGAGGACCACTTCGACCGCAACTACGAGCTCGAGTCGGCTCTCCAGAAGAAGGGCGACGCCGGCCGGCTCGCCAAGGTCCAGGAGTCGAGCGACCTGGCGACCATGCACTATGTGCGACAGGGCGACCCCAAGGGCCTCGGTCACGCCGTCCTGTGCGCGGCCCCGCACGTCGGCCAGGAGCCCTTCGCCGTCCTGCTCGGTGACGACCTGATCGACCCGCGCGACCCGCTCCTCGCGCGCATGGTCGAGGTGCAGGAGCAGCGCGGCGGCAGCGTCATCGCACTGATGGAGGTCGCGCCGGAGCAGATCCACCTCTACGGGTGCGCGGCCGTCGAGCCCACCGAGGACAGCGACGTCGTCAGGGTGACCGGCATGGTCGAGAAGCCCGACACGGCCGACGCGCCGTCCAACTACGCGGTCATCGGACGATATGTGCTGGACCCGCACATCTTCGACATACTGCGCAAGACCGAGCCGGGCCGTGGCGGCGAGATCCAGCTCACCGACGCCCTTCAGCAGCTCGCGGAGGGCGACAAGGCCGGCGGCCCGGTGCACGGCGTCGTCTTCAAGGGCCGCCGCTATGACACTGGTGACCGTGGCGACTACTTGCGTGCCATTGTCAGACTCGCGTGCGAACGTGAAGACCTGGGCCCGGACTTCCGGGCCTGGCTTCGCAGTTACGTAGCCGAGGAGATGTAGCGATTTGAACAGCGCCGCGCCCCGCACCGCCGGCCAGGACCACCTGTGGTCGGTGGACGAGCACCTGGAGGACATCCTCGCGACCGTCCGTCCTCTCGAACCCATCGAGCTGAACCTGCTGGACGCACAGGGCTGCGTCCTGGTCGAGGACGTCACGGTGCCGGTCTCGCTGCCGCCGTTCGACAACAGCTCCATGGACGGGTACGCGGTGCGGGTCGCGGATGTCGCGGGCGCGAGCGAGGAGTTCCCCGCCGTCCTGGACGTCGTCGGGGACGTCGCGGCGGGCCAGGCCGATCTGATCCACGTGGGTCCAGGCCAGGCCGCCCGCATCATGACCGGCGCCCCGCTGCCGCCCGGCGCCGAGACCGTCGTCCCCGTCGAGTGGACCGACGGGGGCCTCGGCGAGGGCCCGGTCACGGGCATGCGTGCCCGCAGCCTGGCACCCGAGGGCGCCGAGGGACAGGTGCACGTGTACCGGCCCGCGGAAGCACGCGCGCACGTGCGCGCGATGGGCAGCGACGTCAAGGCCGGCGATCGCGCGCTCGACGCCGGCACCGTCCTCGGGCCCCCGCAGATCGCTCTGCTGGCGTCCATCGGCCGGGGAACGGTACGCGTACGCCCGCGCCCGCGCGTGGTCGTCCTGTCCACCGGCAGCGAACTCGTCCAGCCCGACGAGGAACTGGGCAGCGGCCAGATCTACGACTCCAACAGCTTCGCCCTCACCGCCGCCGCCCGCGACGCCGGCGCCATCGCCTACCGGGTGGGCGCCGTCGTCGACGACGCCGAGATCCTGCGCTCCACCATCGAGGACCAGCTCGTCCGCGCCGACCTGATGGTCACCACGGGCGGCGTCAGCGTCGGGGCGTACGACGTCGTCAAGGAGGCGCTGTCGCACGTCGGCGACGAGGACGAGGCCGGCAGCGGCGTCGAGTTCCGCAAGCTCGCCATGCAGCCCGGCAAGCCCCAGGGCTTCGGCTCCGTCGGCCCCGACCACATCCCGCTGCTCGCCCTGCCGGGCAACCCCGTCTCGTCGTACGTCTCCTTCGAACTCTTCGTCCGTCCCGCGATCCGCACTCTCATGGGACTCGACGACGTCCACCGGCCGAGGACCCGCGCCACCCTGACCACCGGCAAGGCGCTGACCTCGCCGAAGGGGCGCAGGCAGTTCCTGCGGGGCGAGTACGCCGATGGTTCCGTGACCCCGGTCGGCGGGGCCGGCTCGCACCTGGTCGCCGCCCTCGCGCGCGCGAACGCGCTGATCGTCGTTCCGGAGGACGTGGAGTCCGTCGAACCCGGCGCCGAGGTCGAGGTCGTCCTGCTCAGCTGAGCGCACACGCTCGTGGCGGTCCGCGGGACGGGTCCTGGTCCGCTGTCCGCGCCGTCTTGGCGGTACCGTGTCGCGCACAGCAGGCCTGCGCGCGGTACCGCGGCGGGCCCGGACCGGGAGTGCCACACAGCATGAGTACGCAGGACCGCCTGACGCACATCGACGACGCCGGCGCCGCCCGCATGGTCGACGTCTCGGACAAGGACGTCACCGCGCGCACCGCCCGCGCCAGCGGACGCGTCCTCGTCTCACCGAACGTGGTCGAGTTGCTGCGCGGCGAGGGAGTCCCCAAGGGCGACGCGCTGGCAACGGCGCGGATCGCGGGCATCATGGGCGCCAAGCGCACACCGGACCTCATCCCGCTGTGTCACCCCTTGTCGCTGTCCGGTGTGAAGCTGGATCTGTCGGTCGCGGACGACGCCGTGGAGATCCGCGCCACGGTGAAGACGACGGACCGCACGGGCGTCGAGATGGAGGCCCTCACCGCGGTCTCCGTCGCCGCGCTCACCGTGATCGACATGGTCAAGGCCGTCGACAAGGGCGCGGTCATCACGGACGTACGGGTGGAGGAGAAGACGGGCGGCAAGTCGGGCCACTGGAGCCGGGCGTGAGCGCCGGGGCGCACGCCGGGAGCGGCACGCCCGCGCCGTACCGCGCGCTCGTCGTGACCGCCTCCAACCGTGCCGCTGCCGGTGTCTACGAGGACCGGGGCGGCCCGCTGATCGCCGAGGGCCTCGCGGGCTTCGGCTTCGCCGTCGAGGGGCCGCAGATCGTGCCCGACGGGGATCCCGTGGAGGCCGCGCTGCGTGCCGCGGTCGAGGCCGGGTACGACGTCGTCGTCACGACCGGCGGCACCGGCATCTCGCCGACCGACCGGACGCCCGAGGCGACGCGCAGGGTGATCGACTTCGAGGTGCCGGGCATTGCCGAGGCCATCAGGGCGTTCGGACGGGAGAAGGTGCCGACCGCCGCGCTCTCCCGGGGCCTGTCGGGAGTGGCGGGGCGGACGCTGATCGTCAATCTGCCGGGTTCGGCCGGCGGGGTGAAGGACGGGCTGGCCGTCCTCGAGCCCCTGCTGATCCACGCCGTCGACCAGGTCCGTGGCGGTGACCACCCGAGACCCGGCCCCACCCCTGGGGGTGCGAGCTGAACAGCCCATCCTGGCCCGTCGTGCTGGCGGACGGCGACGTCGTCCTCCGGCCGATAAGAATGCGCGACCAGCGGGCCTGGCGCGAGGTCAACCGGCGCAACCGGGACTGGCTGCGCCCCTGGGAGGCGACCATCCCGCCGCCCACGCCCAGCGGGCCCGTCACGCACCGGCCGACCTACCGCCAGATGGTCCGTCATCTGCGCTCGGAGGCCAACGCGCACCGGATGCTGCCCTTCGTCATCGAGTACCAGGGACGGCTGGTCGGGCAGTTGACGGTCGCCGGGATCACCTGGGGCTCGATGTGCTCGGGACACGTCGGCTACTGGGTCGACGAGGCGGTCGCCGGGCGCGGTGTGATGCCGACGGCCGTGGCGCTCGCCGTGGACCACTGTTTCCGGACCGTCGGTCTGCACCGCATCGAGGTCTGCATTCGCCCCGAGAACGGGCCCAGCCGCCGGGTCGTGGAAAAACTCGGATTCCGTGAGGAGGGCCTGCGGCCGCGTTATCTCCACATCGACGGAGCGTGGCGCGACCACCTCGTCTTCGCGCTCACCGCGGAAGAGGTCCCGGACGGACTGCTGAACCGCTGGCACCGGGCACGCAATCCCGCATAGCCCCGGGAATTGAATAAATGTTCGAATTCGGTCGTGCGTCGACCGTCTCCGGGCATTAATTCTCCGGTCGGGTGGCGGACCGCTGATCGCTTCGGTCACAAAAAAAGTTCGAAATATCAGCCGGATCGTGCGACACACCGGCTCAATTGGCGGATGGCCTCACGCAAACCCCTCTACCGTGTGAGGCGTGAGCAGCAGCGGCCTCATCTACGCAGTCATTGTCGGGGCCTGGGCCGCCTACTTGGTGCCGATGTGGCTCCGTAGGCAGGACGAGCTGAACGAGGCCCGTCCGACGGAACGCTTCAGCACAGCCATCCGGTTGCTGTCCGGACGGGCGGGGATGGAGCGCCGGTACGCCAAGGACCTGCGCGCGCGCTCCGCCGACGAGGGGGAGCCCGACGCCGACGCTCCGGACGTCGTCACCGACTCGGTGGACGTCCGGGCCTTCGCCATGCCTCCGACCCGCCCGCAGGCCCGCGCAGAGGTGCAGGCGCGGGCGGCCGGGCGTGCGCAACCGGCGCACGAACCCTCGGACGCGCCGGCGCCGGCATCCGGTTCCGCACCGGCGCGCGCTTCCGGTTCCGCGCCGGCGCCCGCACAGAATTCCGCTCCGGCGCGCAAGCGCGTTCCCGCGGCCAGGCGTACGCCCTCGGCGGAAGCGGCTGCGGCGCGCGCCCGGCGCACGAAGGTGCTCGCGCGCCGTCGGCGCACGACCGTCGTGCTGTTCCTCGCCTTCACCCTCGGCGCGATCGTCGCGGCCGTCGGCGGACTCGCTCTGCTGTGGGCACCCGGCGTGCCCGCGATACTGCTCAGCGGGTACATCGCCTATCTGCGCTCCCAGGAGCGCCGTCGCTTCGCCTTCCAGATGGACCGGCGCCGCGCCGAGGCCGCCGCGCAGCGGCTGCGGGAGCGCCAGCAGCGCCAGCCGCGTCGGCGTCCCTCAGTCGAGGCGGACGCCGACGAACCGGAGGAAGGGCCTGAGCCGGAGACCGACCCCGGTTTGTCCGCGCTGGCCGCCGACCGGCGTGCGCTCGTCGAGCAGACCGACCACGCCGAGTGGGTCGACCAGCAGCGGGAGCGGCAGCGACTGCCCGGGCACGGGGAGAGCTGGGACCCGGTGCCGGTGCCGTTGCCGACGTACGTGACCGCGCCGGTCGCTCCGCGGGCCGCCACGGACGTGGACCTCGGGGCGCCGGACACGTGGAGTTCGGCGCGGTCGAGTTCCGTCGGCCGGGAGCAGGAGGCGGCGGCCGCGCCCGGCACCGAGCGGCCCGGGGACCCCGCCGCCACGCACGCGCAGGAGCACGCGCACCCGGACGCGGACTCGCACGCGGACGCCGCCGAGGAGGACCGGGCCGACGACGACGTGCGCAGTGACGCCCGTCGGGCGGCCTCGGCCCGGCGGGCGCGGGAGCGGGGGCGTACGCCGTTGTTCGACCAGTACGAGGACGGCGAGCGGCCGCGTGCCGCCAACGAGTAGCGCGCCACCGGCCACCATGCCCACCACGCCCACCTGCGCCGCCTTCGCCGGCGGGCCCGGGAACGGATTTCCAAGCACCGCGATCGGGATGCTAGAGTTTCACTCGTTGCAAGGGCCTGTGGCGCAGTCCGGTAGCGCACCTCGTTCGCATCGAGGGGGCCAGGGGTTCAAATCCCCTCAGGTCCACGCACGCAGCTCGGAGCCCCGGTCGGTGAATACCGACCGGGGCTCCTGCACGTTGTACGGCAGTGAAGTTCGGCTGCCGCCGCAGGCGGTACCCAGCCCGCCTGCCCCTGCCCCTACCCCTGCCCCTGTCCCCGCTCCGTGCCGGTCGCCGACGGGACCGCCCGGAGTTTCGCCCCGACCTCTACCCAGGACAGGTCCGGGCCCTCGAGCTCGACGACAGCACTCCAGGCGGCCGGCAACTCGGTGAACTCCCCGTACGGCTGCCGGTGCATACGGACCACCCGGGCCGGGGAAATCACGGCTCTCGATGGGCTGTCCACCGGGAGCACCGAATCGCCGATGAGGACTCCGCGCTCCCGACTGACGCTGCGAGCGTGGCAGAGCACGCGGTGCGCCGAAGGACGCTCGTAGACGATCAACACGCGCAGCAGTCCCACCGGCTCAGTGCTCATCGTTGTGCGGACACCTCCATCCGGGGTCCCGATCGAGAACCCTGCCATCCCGGTCGTCCCTGCCATCCCGGTCGTCCCTGCTGAACGACCGGATCACGTCCGGCAGTTGGCGGGCGCCTGCCGGGTACGATGCCTGTCGTGCATCACCTCTGTGACTGACCAGCCGTCGTTCCGTGGTCCCTTGCTCAAACCACGGAGCACACGACGTCATTTCCGTCGTTCGTCCCGGCCGTCGACCGGGACGTCGCACCGCTGGAGTCACTGGTGTTCTTCGCTCGACCGCGCTCTCATGGAGGCGTTGTCGCGCTCATGCGTGACAACGCCGACTTCCGGCGCCTCTTCTGCGCTTCCGCTCTCAGCCTGACGGGTGACTGGTTCACCTTCGTCGCCCTCAGCGGCTTTGTCTACCGCCACACGGGCTCGCCCGGCTGGACGGCACTGCTGTTCGCCGTCAACTCGCTGCCCGGGGTGGTGCTGCTGCCGCTGATCGGTCCGCTCACCGACCGTTTCGACCGGCGCCGCCTGCGCATCACGTGCGACCTGGGCGCGGTCGTCCCGGTCGTCGGCTTGCTGATCGCCTTTCACACCCGGTCCGTCCCGCTGGCTCTCGGCTGTCTGGCGGGGCTCTCCCTCGCCGCCGCCGTCGCGAGCCCCATCCCTGAGGCCGCCCTGCCGAACCTCGTCACCGCGCGCGAACTCCCCCTGGCCCAGACCGTGCTCGGAAGCCTGTACTCGGCGGGCCTGCTGGTGGGAGCCGGCCTCGGAGGCGTGGTCTGTGCGGCATGGGGCGCCACGGCCACCCTCGTCATCGACGGTGTGTCCTTCGCCGTCTCCGCGCTCCTCGTCGCGAGGATCAGGCGGCCGCTGTCCGCGACGATGACGACTCGTCGGATCCGGATGCGGGCCGATACGGCCGAACTCCGGAACTTCGTCCGGGCCACCCCGGTGGTGTCCGCGTTCCTGTGGCTGACTGTAGGACTGCGCCTCTGCTACGGCATCGTGGGCCTGCTGCCGGTGTACGCCCTCGACCGCTTCCACGCCGGTGACGCCGGCGTCGGGGCGCTGTATCTCGCCCAGGGACTCGGCGCCGTGCTCGGTCCCTTCCTCGGCCGACGGCTCGTCGCCGGGTCGACGTGCCGGAGACTGCACACGGTCGGCGCCGCCCTGGCGCTCTTCGGGTTCGGCTACCTTGCCCTGGCCCAGGTCACGGCCCTGGGCCCGGCCATGGCCGCGGCACTGATCGGCCACCTCGGAGTGGGCGCGTGCGCCATCCTCGCCGTCAACGGCCTGCAACTCGCGACCCCGGACCACATCCGCGGCCGTGTCATGGTCCTCGTCTTCGGCCTGTCCTCAGCTTTCCAGGGCGTGTCGTCTCTCGCGGTGGCACCCCTGGCCGCGTCCATCGGCATGCCCGGCACCACCCGGCTGTCGGCGGGGCTCGCCGTTGTCTACGCGCTCGCGTGGGCGATCGGTGTGACGCGCGCGAACCGCTCGAAGAACAGGCAGGTCCGGGCCGTGGCCGGCCGGCTCAGGGGTTGAGCGGCTTGGCGTAGCACAGGCTCTCCGGGTGGAAGCGGTAGTAGCCGAACTTCTCGCAGGGCTCGTAGCCGGAGGACGTGTACAGGGCGACGGCCTCCGGCTGCTTCGTGCCGGTCTCCAGGACCATGCGCAGGCGGCCGGCGGCGCGCGCGTCCTCCTCCAGGGCGGCCAGGATGCGGCGGGCGAGGCCGCGGCCGCGCATGCCGTCGATCACGTACATCCGCTTCAGCTCGGCGTCCCCGTCGCGGTTGCCCTCGCCGTTGGTGTCCCGGGCGCGCCAGCCGCCGGTGGCGACGGGGCTGTCGCCGGCGTCGTAGGCGATCAGGTAGACGCCGTTCGGCGGCTCGAAGTCCTCCGGGGCCAGCTCGGTGGCGTCGCCGCCGTCGCCGTAGCGGACGTGGTACTCGGCCTGGACCTGGTCGTTGAGCTTGACGGCGTCGGGGTGGTCGAACGGGACGCGGCGAATATGCATGTCATACACCGTATGTGAATTCATGAGGGGACAGGACGCCGTCCAGTGTGCCGGTATCGTTCCGGCGTGCTCACTGTGACCTCCGCCAACGTCAATGGACTGCGCGCCGCCGCGAAGAAGGGCTTCGTGGAGTGGCTCTCCGGCACCTCCGCCGATGTGCTGTGCCTGCAGGAGGTGCGGGCCGAGCCGGAGCAGCTGCCCGAGCAGGTCCGCGCGCCCGAGGGCTGGTACACGGTGCACGCGCCCGCCGCCGCCAAGGGGCGCGCCGGCGTCTCCCTCTACGCCCGCCGTGAGCCCGACCGGGTCCGGGTCGGCTTCGGGTCGGCGGAGTTCGACGCGAGCGGGCGGTACGTCGAGGCCGACCTGCCCGGCGTCACGGTCGCCTCCCTCTACCTCCCCTCCGGCGAGGCGGGCACCGAGCGGCAGGAGGAGAAGGTCCGCTTCATGGGCGAGTTCCTCGCGTACCTGAAGGAACTGCGCGAGCGGGCCGCCGCCGACGGCCGTGAGGTGGTCGTCTGCGGCGACTGGAACATCGCCCACCAGCGCGCCGACCTGAAGAACTGGCGCGGCAACGTCAAGAACTCCGGCTTCCTGCCCGAGGAGCGGGAGTGGCTCGGACGGGTCCTCGACCCGGCGGACGGCGGCTACGTCGACGTCGTACGGGCCCTGCATCCGGACGTGGAGGGGCCGTACTCGTGGTGGTCCTACCGCGGGCGGGCCTTCGACAACGACACCGGATGGCGCATCGACTACCATGTCGCCACGCCGGGACTGGCCGGCCGGGCGGTCAAGGGGTTCGTCGAGCGCGCGGCCACGCACGCCGAGCGGTGGTCGGACCACGCTCCGG
Organism: Streptomyces sp. NPDC020490; assembly: GCF_044335305.1. Lineage (NCBI taxonomy): Bacteria > Bacillati > Actinomycetota > Actinomycetes > Kitasatosporales > Streptomycetaceae > Streptomyces > Streptomyces sp. NPDC020490. The sequence goes on from NZ_JBIRUY010000019.1 coordinate 91,006, forward strand.
TGACGGTCGTCTACGACCTCTGAGCCTACGGCCGCTGAGCCTGCGCCTCTGTATCCGGGGCCTCTGCATCTACGTCTCTGAGCCTGCGAGCTCTGTATCTGCGGCCGCTGAGCCTGCGCGCTCTGAACTTACGGCCTCTGCGCCTGCTGCAGCCGCCGGTCCAGCGCCAGGGACAGTTCCGCCTCCACGACGCTGCGGGCCAGCGGTCGCAGCCGGGTGAGGTCGTCCCGGCCCGCGTGGCGCAGTACCAGGTCGGCGAAGAGGTCCGCCAGCGCCTCCGCGTGCTCGCGGACCCGGGCGCCCGTGGCGAGCACCTCGGCCAGCGGGATGCCCTCGCGGACCAGGGCGGAGGAGACGTCGAGCAGACGGCGGCTGATGTGGACGATCTCGTCGCCGTCGGCGCCCACGTAACCGAGTTCCATCGCCGAGGCGAGGTTCTCGGGCGTGACCTCGCCCTCGAAGCGGGCGGCGAGTTCCTCGGGGGTGAGGCGGACCGGTTCCTCCTCGGTGGGGGTGCCCAGGCCGAGGACGTCGCCGACGCCACGGCCGTGTTCGAAGGCCTCGGCCAGTTCGGCGATGCCGCTGAGCGTGTGTCCGCGTTCCAGCAGAGCGGCGATGGTGCGCAGGCGGTTGAGGTGGCTCTCGTCGTACCAGGCGATGCGGCCCTCGCGGCGCGGTGGCCCGATCAGCTTGCGCTCGCGGTAGAAGCGCAGGGTGCGCACCGTGATCCCGGCCTCCCTGGCCAGCTCCTCCATGCGGTATTCACGCTTGTCTGCCACGCCCCGACCCTATGTCGTACTCGGGGTAACTTTCCCGGCCCGGCCCCCTACCGATCGGTACGGAAGTGCCCTACAGTCCCATTGCGCCAGTGTTCACTGGCGGGATCCATCGGGCGATGCGTGGAGGCTTCGGGATGGCCGAGCACGAACACGAGCATGTGCGGGTGGCGGTGATCGGGTCCGGATTCGGCGGGCTCGGGGCCGCCGTACGGCTGCGGCGCGAAGGCGTCACCGACTTCGTGGTCCTGGAGCGGGCCGGCAGTGTCGGCGGCACCTGGCGGGACAACAGCTATCCGGGGTGCGCCTGCGACGTGCCGAGCCACCTGTACTCGTTCTCCTTCGCGCCCAACCCCGACTGGCCGCGCACCTTCTCCGGCCAGGAGCACATCCGCGCCTACCTGGAGCACGTCACGGACGTCTTCCGGCTGCGCCCGCACATCCGCTTCGACTCGGAGGTGAAGCGGATGACGTGGAACGGCGACCGGCTGTGCTGGGACCTCGAGACCACCGCCGGGAACCTGTCGGCCGACCTGGTCGTGTCCGCCACCGGGCCGCTGTCCGACCCGAAGGTCCCCGACATCCCGGGCCTGGACTCCTTCCCCGGCAAGGTCTTCCACTCCGCCCGCTGGGACCACGACTACGACCTGCGCGGCAAGCGCGTGGCGATGGTCGGCACCGGCGCCTCCGCCATCCAGATCGTGCCGAGCATCCAGCCGCAGGTCGGCAGGCTCACCCTCTTCCAGCGCACCCCGGCGTGGGTGATGCCCCGTGTGGACCGGGCCATCAGCGGCGTCGAGCGGGCGCTGCACCGGGCGCTGCCCTTCACCGCCCAGGCCCGCCGCGGACTGCTGTGGGGCATCCGGGAGCTGCAGGTGCAGGCGTTCACCAAGCACCCGAACGAGCTCGGCTTCGTGGAGCAGCTGGCCAGGCGGAACATCGCCCGCGCGATCAAGGACCCGGTCCTGCGCGCCAAGCTGACCCCCGACTACCGCATCGGCTGCAAGCGGATCCTGCTGTCCAACGCGTACTACCCGGCCCTCGCACAGCCCAACGTGGACGTCGTCGCGAGCGGACTGAGCGAGGTCCGCGGCTCGACCGTCGTCGCCGCCGACGGCACCGAGGCGGAGGTCGACGCGATCGTCTTCGGCACCGGCTTCCACGTCACGGACATGCCGATAGCCGAGCGGGTCGTCGGCGCCGACGGCAGGACGCTCGCGGAGAGCTGGAAGGACGGGATGCAGGCACTGCGGGGCGCGTCCGCGGCCGGCTTCCCCAACTGGGTGTCGATCATCGGCCCCAACACCGGCCTCGGGAACTCCTCCATGATCCTCATGATCGAGTCCCAGCTGAACTACCTGGCCGACTACGTGCGCCAGCTCGACGTCCTCGGCGGCCGGGTCGCCCTCGACGCCCGCCCGAGCGCGGTCTCCACCTGGAACCGCCGGGTGCAGGAGCGCATGAAGCGCACGGTGTGGAACACCGGCGGCTGCACCAGCTGGTACCTCGACGCGAGCGGCCGCAACACCACCGTCTGGCCGGGCACGACCTCCGAGTTCCGGCGGGCGACCCGGCGCGTGGACCTGGCGGAGTACCAGGTCCTGCGGCCGCCGGCCGCCGCAGCCGACAAGCAGGCCCAGCAGAGCGATCAGGCGCAACAGGGCGAGCAGGCCGGGCAGGCCGCGGAGGTGACCGCGTGAGCCGGCTGACCGCCGTGGCCTCCGGCCCGTACGCCCCGCCCGTCCCCACCCGGGAACTCACCGCCGTCTCCGCCGACGGCGCCCGCCTGCACGTCGAGGTGCACGGACCCGACGAGGCGCCCGCCGTGATCCTCGCCCACGGCTGGACCTGCTCCACCGCCTTCTGGGCCGCGCAGATCCGCGATCTCGCCGTCGACCACCGGGTCGTCGCCTACGACCAGCGCGGCCACGGACGCAGCCCGCACAGCGCCGCCTGCGGCACCGACGCCCTCGCCGACGATCTCGAGGCCGTGCTGAAGGCGACCCTGGCGCCCGGCGAGAAGGCCGTCGTCGCCGGTCACTCGATGGGCGGCATGACGGTGATGGCCGCCGCCGAGCGGCCCGGCTTCCGGGAGCACGCGGCCGCCGTCCTGCTGTGCAGCACCGGCTCCTCGCGGCTGGTCGCCGAGTCCACCGTCGTCCCCCTGCGGGCCGGCCGGTTGCGGACCTGGCTGACCAAGCACATCCTCGGGTCACGGGCACCGCTCGGGCCGGTCACACCGCTCGCCCGGAAGATCCTGCAGTACGGGACCATGGGCCCGGGTTCGGCGCCGCACATGGTGGAGGCGTGCGCGCGCATCGTGCACGCCTGTCCGACCAAGGTGCGGCACGCCTGGTCGCAGGTGCTGGACCTGCTCGACCTCGACCACGGCGTCCGCGAGCTGCGGGTGCCCACGGCGGTGGTCGTCGGCACCGCGGACCGTCTGACGCCGCCCGTGCACGCGGCGGCGCTGGTGGCCGCGCTGCCGAACTGCGTCGGCCTCACCGAACTGCCGGGGATCGGCCACATGACGCCCATCGAGGCACCCGAGCTGGTCACCGCCCGGATCCGGGAGCTCGTGACCACGTACGCAACGATCAAGGAGGGCGCATGAGCAGGGTCAGCCTCGACGGACAGGTCGCCGTCGTCACCGGAGCGGCGCGCGGCGTCGGGGAGCTGCTCGCACGCAAGCTGTCCGCGCGCGGCGTCAAGGTGGCGCTGGTCGGGCTGGAGCCGGACGCCCTCAAGCAGGTGTCCGAACGGCTGCACACCGACAGCGCCCACTGGTACGCCGACGTCACCGACCACGAGGCGATGGCCCGGGTGGCGCGCGAGGTCAAGGAGCGGTTCGGGAAGGTCGACATCGTGGTCGCCAACGCCGGCGTCGCGACCGGTGGGCCCCTCGTCGACTCCGACCCGGAGGCCTGGCGGCGGGTGATCGAGGTCAACCTCGTCGGGTCGGCGGTCACCGCCCGCGCCTTCCTGCCGCTGCTGATGGAGAGCCGGGGCTACCTGCTGCAGATCGCCTCCCTCGCGGCCATCACCCCCGCGCCCATGATGACCGCGTACTGCGCGTCCAAGGCCGGCGTGGAGGCGTACGCGCACAGCCTGCGCGCCGAGGTCGGCTACCGGGGCGTCCGGGTCGGGGTCGGCTACCTGTCGTGGACCGACACCGACATGGTGCGCGGGGCCGACCAGGACGACGTGCTGCGGGAGTTGCGGCAGCGGCTGCCGTGGCCGTGCAACAAGACCTATCCGCTGGGCCCCGCGGTCGACCGGATCGTGGCCGGCATCGAGCGGCGGTCGAGCCATGTGTACGGGCAGTGGTGGCTGCGCGGGATGCAGAGCGTGCGCGGCTACCTGCCGGCCCTCATCGGCACGGCCGGGCAGCGGGAGATGAAGCGGTTCGGGCCCCGGCTCGACGGGATGCGCAACGGGCTCGTCGGCGCGGGCGGGGCGGCGGACGAGGAGTCGCGCGCTACGCACGGTAGTTGATCGACATGCGCAGGGTGACGGCTCGTGTGAATCTGGTCGAGGCCCGGTAACGGGCCGCTTCCCCACCCACAACGGGAGTGAACCCACATGGGTATGAAGGACCAGTTCCAGAACAAGCCGGAGCAGCGGCAGGAGCAGACCAGGCGGAAGGCGCAGCAGGGCCGCGAGCAGGCTCAGCAGCGCGGACCGCAGTCCCAGCAGCGGGCACCGCAGGGTCAGGGCCGCGACCGCATGCGCGACGAGCCGGAGCGGATGCGCGAGGAGGAGGACCGCCTCGAGGCGGACTTCGACGCGTAGCCGCTGCGCTCGGCTTGGGCTGTGACGCGGGGCGTCCTTCCTTCGGAGGGCGCCCCGCGCTTCTGCCCGGTGCGCGGTTGCGCGCGTTCCTTTGGTGCCCCCTTCAGTGAGTTGGGCGGGGCGGGAGTTCCCCCTTCAGCGAGTTGGGCGGGGCGGGAGTCTCGGGCGGGTGCGGTCGGGGGTGTCGGAGTAGTCCGGCGGGGCCGCCGGGGGGTGGGTCTCCAGCAGGTCGAGGGCCAGGCGGACCGCGTCGTCGAGTTGGGCGTGGCGGCCCTCCGCCCAGTCGAGAGGGGTGCGCAGGACCTCCAGGTCGGGGGGCGACGCCGTGGTTCTCCACGCCCCAGCCGTAGGCGTCGAACCAGGCCGCGTTCATCGGCACCGTGATCACCGTGCCGTCCACGAGCCGGTGGCGGCCGGTCATGCCGACCACTCCGCCCCAGGTGCGCCGGCCGACCACCGGGCCCAGCTTCAGCAGTTTGAACGCGGCCGTGATCATGTCGCCGTCGGAGGAGGTCGCCTCGTCCGCCAGCGCCACGACCGGGCCCCTCGGCGCGTTCGAGGCGTACGACACCGGCTGGGCGTCGCGGGTCAGGTCCCAGCCCAGGACGGTGCGCGTCAGCTTCTCGACCACCAACTCGCTGATGTGGCCGCCCGCGTTGCCGCGCACGTCCACGATCAGGGCGGGCCTGGACATCTCCATGCGCAGGTCCCGGTTGAACTGCGCCCAGCCCGAGCCGCCCATGTCGGGGATGTGCAGGTAGCCGCACCGGCCGCTGCTCAACTCCCTTACCACGGCGCGCCGTTTGGCCACCCAGTCCTGGTAGCGCAGCGGCCGTTCGTCGATCAGCGGGACGACGGCCACCCGCCGGGGCCGTCCCGCCCCGCCCGGCGCCGGGGCGAACGTCAGCTCCACCGTCGTGCCGCCCGCGCCCGCGAGCAGCGGGTAGGGGCCGGTCGACGGGTCCACGGGGCGTCCGTCGACGTGGGTGAGCACCGCCCCCTCCCGGATGCCCGTGCCGGCCAGGGGCGAACGGGCCCTGGAGTCCGAGGAGTCGCCGGGCAGGATCCGCCGGACCGTCCATCCCTCGTCCCGGTGTGTGAAGTTGGCGCCCAGCAGCCCCTGCCGACGCTGGTAGTGGGGCGGGCCCTCGTTGCGGCGGGCCGGGGTGACGTAGGCGTGCGAGGTGCCGAGCTCGCCGAGGACCTCGCGCAGCAGGTCGGCGAAGTCGTCGGGGGAGGCGACCCGTTCGACCAGCGGCCGGTACTGCTCCAGCACCGCGTCCCAGTCGATGCCGCACATCCCCGGCTCCCAGAAGTAGGCGCGGATGAGGCGGCCGGCCTCCGCGTACGCCTGGCGCCACTCGGCGGCCGGGTCGGCCTCGTGCAGGATGCGGCGCAGGTCGATCCAGACGGTCGTGTCGCCGTTGCCGGGCTCGTCGGACGGTACGGCCCGCAGCTCGCCCTCGTCGGCCACGACCAGCCGGGTGCCGTCGCCGCTGACCGCGAACCAGTCGAGGTGGCCGACGAGTTCGGACTTCCTCGCCTTGCCGATGGTGAAGTGCTCCAGCGTCGGACGGCCGGTGGTGTCGTCGGGGTTGGCGAAGGTCTCGCCGAGCGCGCCCGATATCGGCCAGCGCAGCCAGACCAGCCCGCCGCCCGCCACCGGGCGCAGCGCCGAGTACTTGGAGGCGATGACCGGGAAGGGCGTGACCCGGCTCGCCAGTCCCTCCGCCTCCACGGTCACCGTGCCGTCGCCGCCCTCGCCGTCCGGCAGCGGGTCCAGGCCCCCCGCGGCCGGGCGGCCCTCGGGGCTGAGGGCGAAGGGGGAGGGGGTCGCCGAGGAGAGGGGGACGAGGTAGGGGCGGCAGCCGAGCGGGAAGGACAGGTCGCCGGTGTGGACGTCGTACACCGGGTCGAAGCCGCGCCCGGAGAGGAAGGCGAGGTAGCGGCCGTCCCGCGTGAAGACCGGGTTCTCGTCCTCGAAGCGGCCGTCGGTGACGTCGACGATCAGCCCGTCCTTCATCCGGGCCAGCTTGATCTGCCGCAGCGAGCGGCCGATGACCGGGTGCGACCAGGTCAGCCAGCCCCCGTCCGGGGAGAACGCCAGGTCCCGCACCGGCCCGTTGGCCGACAGGACCAGCTCCCGGACCCGGTCGGTGACCGCACCGGCCGCGTCCGCGACTCCGTCGGCCTCGTCTCCGTCCCCGCCGGCCTCCCCGGCGCCCTCGCTCGTGCCTTCCCCCGCGCTCTCGCTCGCGTCCTCGCTCACGTCGACGAGCAGCAGCCGTCCGTCGTGCGAGGCGACGGCGAGGCGTTCGCCCTGCGGGTCGGCCACCATCTCCAGGACCCGGCCGAGCCGGCCGGCCGCGAGCCTGCGCGGCTCACGGCCGCCGCCGGCGCGTGGCAGGCCGGCGATCCCGATCGCGTCCTCGCCCTCCGCGTCCGTCACGTACGCGATCCGGCCGGCCGGGCCGAGCATCTCCGGGAGCCGGACGCGGACGCCGGGCGTGTCGGTGATCGTGCGGGCCGGGCCGTCGCGGTGGGTCAGCCAGTGCAGGCTGCCACGTACGACGACGGCGCTCGCGCGGCCCGTCTCGTCCACCGACACACCGTCCACGTGCTGGGCGGCCGGCACCTCGTACGGGCGCCGGCCCGCGCGCGGACCGCTCAGCCGTACGTCCAGCCGGCGCGGGACGGAGCCCGCGGCCAGGTCGTCGACGATCCACAGGACGCCCGCGCACTGGTAGACCACCCGGACCCCGTCGCTCGCGGCGTGGCGGGCGTAGAAGTCGTCGTGGTCGGTGTGGCGGCGCAGGTCGGAGCCGTCGGGGGCGCAGGAGTAGAGGTTGCCGATGCCCTCGTGGTCGGAGAGGAAGGCGATCCGGCCGCCGACGAGCAGGGGCGAGTGGAGGTGGCCGTCCAGGCCGGCGAGCAGGCGTTCGCCGTGCAGCCAGAGGCGGCCCGTGGCGCCGCCGCGGTAGCGCTTCCAGGCCGCGGGCTCGTGCGGCGGGGTGCCGGTGAGCAGCAGTGTGCGGCGCTCCCCGGCGATCTCGCCGACCTGGATGTCGGAGACGGGTCCCCAGGGTAGCTTGCGGCCGGGGTCGCCGTCGGGGGAGACCTTGTAGGCCCAGGTGAAGTACGAGAACGGCTCGCCGTGGGAGGCGACGGCGAGGATCTGCCCCTCGGGGGTCCAGCCGCACACCCGCGTGTCCGGCGAGCCCCAGTACGTCAGCCGCCGGCCCGGCCCGCCGTCCACCGGCATGAGGTGGATCTCCGGCGTCAGGCTGCGCCAGCTCGTGTAGGCGATGTGGCGGCCGTCGGGGGAGACGCGGGGGTGGCCGGCCTTGGTGCGGTCCACGGTCAGGCGCCAGGCGCGGTCCGCGCCGTCGAGGGAGGCGAGCCACAGGTCGTCCTCGGCCACGAAGCACAACAGGTCGCCGCGCAGATGCGGCAGGCGCAGATAGCTCACTTTTTCCATGCTTTTCCCCCGAATGGGGGGCGGCAACTCATGCGTCCCTGACGGACGTGAGCCACCCCACGTACGAAACAGTTTCGTTTCGCTACTGCTCGGGGTATCTTCATGGAGTACGGGGAACAGCCGGACGACAACCGGACGGACGGAACGGAAAGCGGGAAGGTGACAGACATGACCGCGGCCACCACGGCACGTCGCAGTCGGATCACGCCCGAGCGCGCGGCCGAGCTGTACGAGGCCGTGCTCGACCTGCTCCGGGAAGTCGGCTACGACGCCCTCACCATGGACGCCGTGGCAGCCCGCACCCGGTCCAGCAAGGCGACGCTCTACCGCCAGTGGGGCGGCAAGGCCGAGCTGGTGGCCAAGGCGGTCCGGCACAGCAAGCCGGGCGGCTCCGCGGACGAGGTCGACACCGGGTCCCTCAGAGGCGACCTGCACGCGATCGTGCTGCGCTCGGACGACTGCGAGATGGAGCAGAGCTCCGCCCTGATGCGGGGTCTGGCCATGGCCGTCCACGGCAACCCCGATCTCCTCCAGGCGTTCCGGGAGCACCTGATCGAGCCGGAGATGGCGGAGTTCCGCCGGATCCTGCACCGGGCGGTGGCCCGCGGCGAGGTCCGTGCCGACAGTCCCGCGATGGACTACATCGTGCACATGATGGTCGGCGCGTTCGCCGCCCGCACGCTCATCGACGAGCAGCCTCCGACGCAGGCCTTCCTCCTGTCGTACATCGACGCCGTGGTCCTCCCCGCCCTCGGCGCGCCCACCGCCTGAACCTCCCCGCCAGGCACTGGCACCTGCGCGGTCTGGGCATCCCCGCCGGGCACCTGCGCCGCCCGGGCATCCCCGCCGGGCATCCGCACCGCCTGAGATCCCCTGCAAGGCACCAGTAAACACCGCACCACCTGACGCGACCGCTCACGTCGTCGGGCCGATGACCCCTGCCCCGAAACACCCCACGACCTGACCGGGAGTACGCCCCCGTGGCCACATTCCTCTACCGACTCGGCCGGTTCGCCTTCAGGCGACGGCACTTCGTCGCCCTGTTCTGGGTGGCCCTGCTGACACTGGCGGGAGTCGCCGCGGCGAGCGCGCCCGCCGCCGGCAGTACCGCCTTCTCGATCCCCGGAACCGAGGCGCAGAAAGCTTTCGACCTGCTGGAACAGCGCTTCCCCGGCATGAGTGCCGACGGCGCGACGGCCCGCGTCGTCTTCAAGGCGCCGGCCGGCGAGAAGACCACCGACCCCGGCAACAAGGCGACCGTGGAGAAGACGGTGCGGGAACTCGCCGACGGCTCCGAGGTCGCCTCCGTCGCCGACCCGTTCAAGGCCCACGCCGTCAGCAAGGACGGCACGATCGCCTACGCGTCGGTGAAGTACGACGTCTCCGGCATGGAGGTGAAGGACGCCTCCCGGGACGCCCTCGAGCAGGCCGCGCAGGACGCCCGCGACGCCGGGCTGACCGTCGAGGTCGGCGGTGACGCGTTGCAGAGCACACCGGAGACCGGCGCCACCGAGGTCATCGGCATCGCGGTCGCCGCGGTCGTCCTCGTCATCACCTTCGGCTCGCTCGTCGCGGCCGGCCTGCCGCTGCTGACGGCGATCATCGGCGTCGGCATCGGCGTGTCGGCGATCACCGCGCTGGCGAGCACGCTCGACCTGGGCTCCACCACCTCCACCCTGGCCACGATGATCGGCCTGGCGGTCGGTATCGACTACGCCCTGTTCATCGTCTCGCGCTACCGCGCCGAACTCGCCGAGGGCCGCGAGCGCGAGGAGGCGGCCGGCCGGGCCGCCGGAACGGCCGGGTCCGCGGTGGTCTTCGCGGGCCTGACGGTCGTGATCGCGCTGGTCGGCCTGTCGGTGGTCGACATCCCGATGCTGACGAAGATGGGCGTCGCCGCCGCGGGCACGGTGGCCGTCGCGGTGCTGATCGCGCTGACCATGATCCCGGCCCTGCTCGGGTACGCGGGCCGCAGGATCAAGCCCGCCGGCGAGCAGCGCGGGCTGCGGGGCGGCGCGCGGAAGAACGCCTCCGGCAAGCCCAACCTGGGCACCCGCTGGGCGAGCTTCGTCGTACGGCGGCCGGTCGCCGTCCTGCTGCTCGGCGTGGTCGGCCTCGGGGCGGCCGCCGTGCCCGCCGCCTCGCTGGAACTGGGCCTGCCGGACGACGGCTCCCAGCCGACGTCGACGACGCAGCGCCGCGCCTACGACCTGCTCTCCGAGGGCTTCGGCCCGGGCTTCAACGGCCCCCTGCTGGTCGTCGTCGACGCCACTGCCGCCGACGACCCCGAGGGCGCGGTGGCCGCGGTCACCGACGGCATCAAGGGCCTGAAGGACGTCGTCACCGTCACCCCCGCGACCTACAACACGGCCGGCGACACCGCCACGATCACCGTGATCCCAGGCTCCAAGCCGTCGTCGGTCAGCACCGAGGACCTGGTGCACGGCATCCGCGGCGCGGGCGCCGGCGTGCGGGCCGACACCGGCGCGACGGTGCTGGTCACCGGCTCGACCGCGATGAACGTCGACGTCTCGCAGAAGCTGAACGACGCGCTGCTGCCCTACCTGGCCCTCGTGGTCGGCCTCGCCTTCCTGCTGCTGATCGTGGTCTTCCGGTCGGTCCTGGTCCCGCTGAAGGCGGCCCTCGGCTTCCTGCTGAGCGTCACGGCCGCCCTGGGCGCGGTCGTCGCGGTCTTCCAGTGGGGCTGGCTGGCCGGCCTGATGGGGGTCGAGGAGACCGGCCCGGTGATGTCGATGATGCCGATCTTCATGATCGGCGTGGTCTTCGGCCTCGCGATGGACTACGAGGTGTTCCTCGTGACGCGGATGCGGGAGGCGTACGTCCACGGCGAGAGGCCCAGCCAGGCCGTGGTGACGGGCTTCCGGCACGGTGCCCGGGTGGTCACGGCCGCCGCGGTGATCATGATGGCGGTCTTCTCGGGCTTCATCGGCTCCAGCGAGTCGATGGTGAAGATGATCGGCTTCGGCCTCGCGATCGCTGTCTTCTTCGACGCGTTCCTCGTGCGCATGGCGATCGTGCCGGCGGTACTCGTCCTGCTCGGCCGCAGGGCCTGGTGGCTGCCGAGGTGGCTGGACCGGGCACTGCCGAACGTCGACGTCGAGGGCGAGGGCCTGCGCACCCCGGCAGGCGGCCGCGACGCGGGCACGGGCGCGGACGAGGGCGCGGACGAGGACCCGGACGCCGACGAGGACCGGGAACTGGTCAGGGCCTGAGCCCTGGCGGGCGGGGGCGGAGGCCGGCCCTCGCGGGGCCGACGGCGCGCACCGGCCCTCGGGCAGCCGGGGGCGGACACCGGAAACCCGGTCGTCCGCCCCCGGCCCGCGACGCTAGCGTGCCGTGCATGACGACCGCCGACACCACCGGTGACTCCGCCGCCCACCCCCGGTTCGCCGAGGCCCTGCGCGCGCTGGGCCTCGACGACCTGCCTCCGCGCATCCGCCGCTTCCCCGACGCCACCCGCACCGCGGCCGAGGCCGCCGCCGCGATCGGCTGCGAGCTGAGCCAGATCTGCAAGTCGCTGGTCTTCGCGGCGGACGGGGAACCGGTGCTCGTCCTCATGGACGGCGCGTCGCGGGTGGACCCGGAGCGGGTCCGCGCGGAACTCGGCGCCACGAAGGTGACCCGGCGAGCGCCGACGTCGTACGGGAGACCACCGGGTACGCCATCGGCGGCGTGCCGCCCTTCGGGCACCGCACCAGGACCCGGGTGCTCGCCGACCGCTCGCTGCTCGTCCACGACACGGTGTGGGCCGCCGCGGGAACCCCCTACACCGTCTTCCCGATGGCGCCGCAGGCGCTGATCGCCCACGCCGGCGCCACGGTGACGGACGTGCGCGAGCGGTCTTCGTGACCCCGCTGGTCACCGTGGCCGTACTGCTGGCCGCGGTGACGCACGCCGGCTGGAACGCCCTCGCCCACCGCATCACCGACAAGCTGGCCGGCTTCACCCTGATCGCGGGCGGCGGCCTGCTGATCGGGCTCGCCCTGACGCCGTTCACGGCGGTCCCGCGGGCGGACGCCTGGCCGTACCTGATCGCCTCCGCGGTCGTCCACGCCGCCTACTACGTGCTGCTGATGCGGTCCTTCCGGCTGGGGGACTTCGGGCAGGCGTACCCCATCGCGCGCGGCACCGCGCCCCTGGTCGTCACGCTGCTCGCCGCCGTCTTCGCGCACGAGGTGCCCGACGGCTGGGCCGCCGCCGGCATCGCCCTGTCCTGCGCGGGCCTGACCGGAGTGGCGCTGTGGGGACTGCACGGGCACCGGCCCGACCGGGCGGCCATCGGCGCGGCCCTGGCAACCGGCCTGACCATCGCGGCGTACACGGTCCTCGACGGGCTGGGCGTACGCGCCTCCGGCTCGTCCCTCGGATACGTCGCCTGGCTGATGGCGGTCGAGGGCGTGGCGATCCCGGCGTACGCGCTGTACCGCCTGCGCGGACGGTTCATTGCCGTCCTGCGGCCCTTCGCCGGCGTCGGACTCCTGGGCGCCGCCCTGTCCGTGCTGGCCTACGGGCTGGTCCTGTGGGCGCAGACGAAGGCGGAACTGGCCCCGGTGGCGGCCCTGCGCGAATCCTCGATCATCGTGGGAGCGGCCATCGGCGCCGTCTTCTTCAGGGAACGGTTCGGCGTGCCGCGCGTCGTCGCGGCGGGGCTGCTGGTGGCCGGCATCGGCCTCATGCTGCACGCGGCGTAGCGGCGGCGGATGCGGCAGTACGTGTACGTCACGTGCGGCAAGGGCAGCAAGGAGAACGTGACCATGTCCGGCCGGACCCTCAGGGGATTGAGCATCGCGTGCGCTGCCGTGCTGCTGTCAGTGGCAGTCGCTGCCTGCGCGTCGGACGACCAGAGTGCCGGGCGGCCGGAACACCACAGTGCGGCCTCCTCCGACGACGCACCACGGACGGCGGCCGTGTCCCCCGGAGATTCCCAGCCCTCTGTGCGAACGCCCCCGGAACTGGACGATGACGAGACGCTCGCCGGGCGGGGGAGGGCGACCACCGGGAACGCCGTCATCGAGTTCCACGCGGGGAAGAAGGGCGACGCGCTGATCGTCGCGGTGCGGTGCCAGGGCAAGGGGGAAATCGATGTCGCACTGCGTCCGGTGCACGTCTCGTTCCCGCTGGAGTGCCTCGCGGGCGAAGTCAGCACCACTTACCACCAAGTGGCGGTGAGGGGGGTGGACCGAAGCGGAGTGGTCTCCGTCGAAGCGCCGTCGACCGTCCACTGGTCTCTGACCGTCGGCCGCGGCGCGCCCGTGCGGGAGGAACCGCCCGGTGACGGCTGAGGCCCGGCACCGGCGCGCGCAGGGGGGCCGGGGCGCTGCGCCGCGCAGGCGGCGGGTGCGTTCTGGGGTGGACAGGCGCACTCTGGGAGGAGGAGTTCCGGAGGTGATCCTCATGATGCACGCCCCAGTGGGATGGCACGTCGAGATGGAGTTCCAGGAGGACGACCAGCACACGCGGGCGGTCGCGCTGCTGCGCCTGCCCGACGGGAGCGAGGTGCGGGCGCACGGTCACGCCAGCCGCCACTACAGCGACTCCAATCAGCCGCGCGTCGGCGAGGAGATCGCCGGCGCTCGGGCGTTGAACGAACTCGCCATGGAACTGCTCACCAAGGCGCACGGCGAGATCGACTCCGCGTCCGGGCGGACGTCGCACCCGATCCACGTCTGAGACCGGCAGTACGACGTGCCTACGGCAGTACGACGTGCCTACGGCAGTACGACGTGCCTACGGCAGTACGGCGTTCCGTACCGCCCGCAGCAGTGCCTGCGCCCGCGGGTCCGCCGTCACGCTCTTGCGGAAGCCGTTGGTCACGTAGCCGAAGGCGACGCCGGCGTCGGGGTCGGCGAAGCCGAGGGACCCGCCGCGGCCCGGGTGGCCGAAGGAGGCGGGTGACAGCAGCGGGGAGGTCGCCCCGTGCAGCATGTGGCCGAGGCCGAACCGGGTGTTGACCACGAGCACGCGGTCCGGTCCGGCGCTGCGCTCGGCGCGGGCCAGCTCCGCGGTCTCCGGGGTGAACAGCCGGGTGCCGCCGTCCACCTCGCCGATCAGCGACGCGTAGACGCGGGCCAGGCCGTCGGCGGTGGCGATGCCGTTGGAGGCGGGCAGGACGGCGGCCCGGTACGCCGGGTCGTTCTCGTCGGGCTGCGGGGTGATCGCGGCGAAGGCGCGGCGGGTGAGCGAGGCCGGGTCGGCGTAGGCGTCGGCGACCGCGCGCTTGGGGCGGATCCTGAGCGCGGCCGCCGGGTCCGCCGGAGGATCGACTTGCGCCACCCGGCCCACCCGCGCCGTCTCGCCGGCCGGCAGCCCCAGCCACAGCTCGGCCCCGACCGGGCCCGCGATCTCGTCGGCGATCCAGTCGCCGATCTCCCGGCCGGTGACCCGTCGCACCAGCTCGCCGGTCAGCCAGCCGTACGTCTGCGCGTGGTAGCCGTGGTCCGTGCCTGGCTCCCAGACGGGTGCCTGCGCCGCGACCGCCTCGGCGACCGTCACCGGGTCCAGGGCCTGCGCGGGCGTCAGCGGCCGGTCCAGCACGGGTACGCCCGCCCGGTGCGCGAGCAGGTGCCACACCCGCGTCCGCTCCTTGCCGGCCGCCTTGTACTGCGGCCAGTACTCGCCCACCGGCGCGTCCAGGTCCAGCGCCCCGCGCTGGTGCAGCAGCAGGAGCGCGGCGGCGACGACGCCCTTGGTCGCCGAGCGCACGATCTGGGCGGTGCCCCGCTGCCACGGCTCGGTCCCGTCGACGTCCTTCGTGCCGCCCCACAGGTCGACGACCTTGTGGCCGCCCCGGTAGACGGCGACGGCCGCGCCCCGCTCGCCGAGCACCTCGAAGTTGCGCACGAACGCTTCCCCGACCGGCTCGAACCCCTCGGCCACCGTGCCGTTCACGTCCACGTCCGCGCCCTCCTCCGGCTCACCTGCGACGGTCGGACCAACACGCGCACACGGCGTGCGATTCCCCGGCGGCGCGGCCCGGACGCGATCGTTACGGCGGCGTGGCCGCGCGCCGCCGTCGATCACGGGCGCCGTGTGCGCGCCCAAAGCGGTCGGCATGCGCGCCGCGCGCTGTCGTCACGTGCCCGGCGTCACCGGCGGACCCGTGTCACGGACGGCCGGCGGGGGCCGCCACGGAACGCGGGTCGAAGCCGAAGGGCAGCTCCAGACGGTGGGCGCGCATCAGCTCCTCGTCCGACAGCAGCTCGGCCGTCTTCCCGTCCGCCGCGATCACGCCCTCGCTCAGGATCAGGGAACGCGGGCACAGCTCCAGCGCGTACGGCAGGTCGTGCGTGACCATCAGGACGGTCACGTCGAGCGAGCGCAGGATGTCGGCCAGCTCACGGCGGGAGGCGGGGTCGAGGTTGGAGGACGGCTCGTCCAGGACGAGGATCTCCGGCTCCATGGCCAGCACGGTCGCCACGGCCACCCGGCGCCGCTGTCCGAAGGACAGGTGGTGCGGGGGACGGTCCTTGAACTCCGCCATGCCCACCCGCGTGAGCGCCCGGTCCACGCGCTCCTCCAGCTCCGCGCCCTTCAGCCCGGCCGCCGCGGGTCCGAACGCCACGTCCTCGCGGACCGTCGGCATGAACAGCTGGTCGTCGGGGTCCTGGAAGACGATGCCGACCCGGCGCCGGATCTCGGCCATGTGCTCCTTGCCGACGGGCAGCCCGGCGACCTTCACCGTGCCCGCGCCGCCGGCCAGGATGCCGTTGAGGTGCAGGACGAGGGTCGTCTTGCCGGCGCCGTTCGGGCCGAGCAGGGCGACCCGCTCGCCGCGAGAGATGCGGAAGTCCACGCCGAACAGGGCCTGGTGGCCGTCCGGGTAGGCGAAGGCGAGGCCGGAGACCTCGAGAGAGTCGGTCACAGCATCCATCCCAGCAGGCAGACGACGAGGGCGGCGAAGGGGAGGGCGAGGGCGGACGACCACTGCGCCCGGGAGGCGGTCACCTCGTCGATGACCGGCATGGAACCGGCGTACCCGCGGCTGACCATGGCCAGGTGCACGCGCTCGCCGCGCTCGTAGGAGCGGATGAACAGGGCGCCCGCGGACTTGGCGAGCACCCCCCAGTGCCGCACCCCGCGCGCCTCGAAGCCCCGCGACTCCCGCGCGATGCGCATGCGCCGCATCTCGTCGGTGATGACGTCGCCGTAGCGGATCATGAAGGACGCGATCTGCACGAGCAGCGGCGGGAGCTTCAGCCGCTGCAGGCCGAGCAGCAGTTCGCGCAGCTCGGTGGTGGCGGCCAGCAGCACGGACGCGGCGACGCCGAGGGTGCCCTTGGCGAGCACGTTCCACGCGCCCCACAGGCCGTTCACGCTCAGCGACAGGCCCAGGACGTCCACCCGGTCGCCCTCCGCGACGAACGGCATCAGCACGGCGAACGCGACGAACGGCACCTCGATCAGCAGCCGTTTGAGCAGGAAGGCGGCGGGCACGCACGCGTGCCGCGCGACGGCCGCGAGCAGCAGGGCGTACAGCCCGAACGCCCACATCGCCTCCCGCGGGGTCGACACCACGACCACGACGAACGCGAACGCGGCGGCGAGCTTGGTGTGCGGCGGCAGGGCGTGCACGGGCGAGTGCCCGTGCACGTAGAGCCTGTGTGCGTGACCGGCGCCCACGTCAGACCCCCGTGCTCACGGGGGAGGCGTCGTCGACGCGACGCCGGCGCACAACCCAGAACACCGTGCTGCCCGCGACGACGGTGGCGCCCACGCCGATCACGCCCGCCAGGCCACCGGACAGCCGGGCGTCCGCGATGTCCTTCACGCCGTAGCCGGCGAGCGGGGAGTCCTCCGTGGCGTGCCGCCCGGTCTTCTGGTCGATGCCCTTGTCGTGGGCGACCTTCTCCAGGCCGTCCGGGTTGGAGGAGGCGTAGAAGCTGACGAACCCGGCGAGGACCAGCGAGGTGGTGAGGCCGGTGATCCACAGCGCGCGGCGGGACGTGCGCGCCGCCACGGGCGCCGTGCGCGCCCCGCCGGGCGCCGGCGCGTCGACCAGCACGCCGTTCACGCGCAGCTTCAGGCGCTGCTGCAGGCCGCGTGCGCCGTACACGAGGTCCGGGCGTACGGCGATCACGGCGCCCACCGTCAGCGCGGTGATCGCCGCCTCGCCGACGCCGATCAGTACGTGCACGCCGACCATCGCGGTGGCGATCTTGCCGATCGAGACGTCGGTGGTGCCGCCGACGGCGTAGACGCACGTGAAGGCGACGGCGGCGGCCGGGACCGAGACGAGCGCGGCGACGAACGAGGCGACGGTGACCGAGCGCCGGCGCCGCGGCAGCACCTTCACCAGGAACCGGAAGAGGGCGTACGCGACGACCGTCGTGACGATGGCCATGTCGGTGATGTTCACGCCGAGCGCGGTCAGGCCGCCGTCCGCGAAGAGGATGCCCTGCATGAGCAGGACCACGGACACGCACAGCACCCCGGTGAACGGGCCGACGAGGATCGCGGCCAGCGCACCGCCCAGCAGATGGCCGCTGGTGCCCGCCGCGACGGGGAAGTTCAGCATCTGCACGGCGAAGATGAACGCCGCCACCAGACCGGCCAGCGGCGCCGTCCGCTCGTCGAGCTCACGCCGCGCACCGCGCAGGCTCACCGCGACGGCGGTCGCTGCGACCGCGCCGGCCGCGGCGGACGTGGGGGCGTCAATGAATCCGTCAGGTACGTGCACCGTTCGATGATAGTGGCTTGTTGCGAACGCTTTGCAAGAGCGGAGAGAGGAGAACAGGAACGGTTCCTGTACCGAGGGCGCCGGGGAGCAGGGGCGTTCCCGTTCCCCGCGGGGCGTTGTCCGGAAAATGTGCGACATTGAAGAGGGGTGGACGCACAGCTTCCGCATAGGTCACGCTGCGTGAGAGGGCCGACCGATGTCCGTAGTCGAGCAGTACGCACGAGCCCATATCGTCACCGGCGCGGACCCCCCGGAAGAGGAGCGCGACGCCGTGCCGGTCCGCCTGCGCTACGACCCCGAGGCCGACCCGCGCGCGGTCCGGGTCGGACTGCCCGGGACCCACGAATGGACCTTCTCGCGCTCGCTGCTCGAACAGGGCCTGCGCGCCCCCGCCGGCAGCGGGGACGTCCGGGTGTGGCCGTGCGGCCGGGTGCAGGCTGTGGTGGAACTCCACTCCGACCAGGGCGTCTCGGTGGTGCAGTTCGAGACGAAGGCCCTGTTGCGGTTCCTGCGCCGCACGTACCTGGCCGGGGGGGGGGGGGGGGGGGGGGCGGGGCGCCCCCCCCCCCCCGCGGGCCCCGCCGCCCCCCCCCCCCCCCCCCCCCCCCCCCCCCCCCCCCGCCCCCCCCCCCCCCCCCCCCCCCCCCCCCCCCCCCCCCCCCCCCCCCCCCCCCCCCCCCCCCCCCCCCGCCGGAAA
>NZ_JBIRUY010000019.1:109455-156998 GCF_044335305.1 Streptomyces sp. NPDC020490
CGTGGGGGGGTGTTGTGGCTGTTTTGTGTGTGGTGCTCGTGGGCGGCGGCGCCGCCGCCCGGGGGGGGGGGGGGGGGGGGGGCGGCCGGCGCCCCCCCCCCCCCCCGACCGACCGGGGCGGCCTGCTCGCCGCCCTCGACCCTGCCGTCAGCCGTCAGCCGTCAGCGGTCAGCCGTCAGCGGTCAGCTGCCTGCCTTCAGCCGTGAGCCCGTCAGTCGGCGATCGCCTGCCGTCAGCCGACGACGCCGCCGCCTGCCGTCAGCCGACGACGACGCCGACGGCCGTCAGCCGCCTGCCTTCAGCAGCGCCGCCACGATCGGCCCCGCCGTGTCGCCGCCGTGCCCGCCCGCCTGCACCACGCCCGCCGCCGCGAGGTCGCCGCGGTACGCCGTGAACCAGCCGTTCGGCTTCTTCTGCCCGTCGACCTCCGCGGAGCCGGTCTTGGCGCCGTAGTCGGGGCCGAGCCCGGCCATGGCCTCGGCGGCCGTGCCGTACGCGGCCGTGTACCGCATCAGCTCGCGCAGCTGCGAGAGCGTGGACGCCGACAGGGTGCGCGAGGCGGTCGCCGTCTTGCGGTGGTCCACCGCCGGGGAGACCAGGTAGGGCTGGTGGAACGTGCCCGACTTCACCGTCGCGGCCACCGACGCCATGTTCAGCGGGTTCATGCGCACCCCGCCCTGCCCGATCAGCGACGCCGCCATCGGCGCCGCCGACTGCACCGGCACCGAGCCGTCGAAGGTCGGGACGCCGATCGCCCAGTTGTTCATCGACAGGCCGAAGACCTGCTGGGCCTGCTTGGTCAGGTCGTCGTTCTCGAGCTTCTTGGCCTGGCTGATGAAGGCCGTGTTGCAGGAGCGGGCGAAGCTCGCCTTGAACGTGCCGCCCTTGATCGAGAAGTCGTCGTCGTTGTGGAACTTCCAGCCGCCGTAGGTCACCGTCTTCGGGCAGGGGTGCACCTTGTCCGCCGACGCCAGACCCTTCTCGATCAGCAGCGACGACGTGATGATCTTCATGGTGGAGCCGGGTGCCAGCGAGCCCTGGAAGGCCGCGTTGAAGCCGTGCGAGGAGTTCGCCACGGCGAGGACCTCACCCGTCGAGTGACGCAGCACCACGACCGACGCACGCGCGCGTGCCGCCACCTTCTGCTCGGCCACCGCCTGCAGCGCCGGGCTCAGCGTCGTCTTCACCGAACCCGGCGTGCCCTTGCTCAGCTCCAGCAGCGTCTTGTCGGACAGCTTCGCCTTCTGCGACGCCTTGCCGCGCAGCACGCGCAGCTCCACGCCCGCCCGGCCGCCGGCGGTCTTGCCGTACTTCTCGCGCAGCCCGTCCAGGACCGGGCCCAGCGACGGGTACTTGGCCGTGGTCAGCTCGCCGCCGGCACGGTCGTAGGCCTTCACCGGGGGCGTGCCGGCGGCGCCGGTGACCAGTCTGTCGCCGTCCTTCAGGTCGGGGTGGACGACGGACGGCCGCCAGTCGACGACCGGCTCGCCGTCGGAGGCGCGCCGCACCACCGTCAGCGAACTGTCGTAGGCCAGCGGCTTGCTCGCGCCCTTGTACGACACCGTGCCCTTGACGGAGAAGGGGACCTTGGCGCCGGTGCGGGCACCCGCGGTGAGCGCGACGTCTTTGATGTGCGCGTCCTTGGTGTAACCGGCCAGCAGGGCGGCGGCCGCCGCCGAGTGGTCCGTGTCGGCCGCGTCCGTGGCGGCCGCGGCGGCGGTGGCCTTGCCCTTCTGCCAGGCGGTGAGGAACCGCTCGGCGGCGGAGGTGACCTCGGCGGCGGACAGCGGGCCGGTCTTCTTCGCGTGCCCGGCGGTGGCGGACGTCGGGGCCGTCCGGTCGTCGGCCGCGGCACCGCCGCCGTACAGCGCGTAGACGCCGAAGCCGGCGCCGCCGACGACCACGGCGATCATCCCGCCGACCACGGCGGGCCCCGTCTTCCGTCGCTCGGCGACGCGCCTTCTCTTGCCCACAGCCTGCGTTCCTCCGCGTTTCCCCAGGGTCCCCGTTGCCCTCGTCAGTCCCAACGACTGCACCACCCTAAAGTCCCGCCCGCACGGAGTGACGTCAGCCGCCGGTCCGTAGCACAGCTGCGACAATCGGACCGGCGGCGTCGATGCCGTGACCGCCGTCCTGGGTCATGGCCGCCGCGGCGACGTCGTCGCGGTATCCGGTGAACCAGCTGTCGGATTTCGCCTGCCCGTCGACCTCGGCGGAGCCGGTCTTGGCGCCGATGCTGCCGCTCAGACCGGCCATCACGCCGGCCGCGGTGCCGCTGGTCGCGGTGCGGTTCATCATGGCGCGCAGCTGCTGCACGGTACTCGCCGGCAGCCCCCGCGCGGTGGCCAGTTCCCGGTCGTCGAGGCTGCGCGGGACGATCACGGGCTGCCGGAAGACGCCCGTCGTCGCGGTCGCCGTCACCGACGCCAGGTTCAGCGGGCTCATCTGCACCTGGCCCTGGCCGATCAGGTTCGCCGCGGTGTCCGGGCCGCCGGAGGCGGGGACGGAGCCGTCGAAGGACGGGATGCCGGTCTTCCAGTCGTCCCGGCCGAGCCCGAACCGGTTCTGGGCCTCCTCGGTGAGGGAGTCCGCCTCCACCTCGTCCGCGTACTTCACGAAGGCCGTGTTGCAGGAGCGGGCGAAGCCGTCGGATGCCCGCAGGGTAAGCAGCGTGAGAGGCGGCTGTGAGGGGAGTTTCCCTTGTTGTCCGAAGACCGCCGGGCCGGGCCCGCTACACCCAGGTATCCAGCCACATCCGCGACCGCCAGTCGTCGATCGGGATGGCGGTGCCGGTGTACAGGGGCCAGAAGTAGATGAAGTTCCAGGCGATCAGCAGCACCAGCACGCCCGCGCCGGTGGCCCCGGCCACCCGGCGGGTGTCGCCGGCTCCGGGCGGTCCGACGATCGCGCCGAGCAGCATCGCCACCGCCAGGCACAGGAACGGCACGAAGACGACGGCGTAGAAGAAGAAGATCGTCCGCTCCTGGTACAGGAACCAGGGGAGGTAGCCGGCCGCGACGCCGCAGGCGATGGCGCCGGCCCGCCAGTCGCGGCGCAGCAGCCAGCGCCACAGGACGTAGACGACGGCGAAGGCGGCCGCCCACCACAGCAGCGGCGTGCCGAGCGCCAGCACCTCGCGCGCGCACTTCTCGCCCGCGTCGACGGGGCAGCCGTCCGTGCCGGGTGAGGGCGACTCGTAGAAGTACGACACCGGGCGGCCGTCGACGATCCAGCTCCACGGGTTGGACTGGTAGGTGTGCGGCGAGGACAGGCCGACGTGGAACTTGTAGACCTCGTGCTCGTAGTGCCACAGGCTGCGCCACCAGTCCGGGAACAGCCAGGTCCAGTCGCCGCCCTTGCCGTCGGTCGCGGCCCAGTTGCGGAAGTAGCCGCCGGAGCCGTCCGTCGGGGAGAGGATCCAGCCGGTCCACGAGACCAGGTACGTCACCAGCGCGACCGGCACCGTGGCGAGGAAGGCCAGGCCCACGTCGTGCTTGAGCACCGCCGTGTGCGGGTGGCGGGCGCCGGCCACCCTGCGGGAGCCGACGTCCCACAGCACGCTCATCACGCAGAACGCCACCATGACGTACAGGCCGTTCCACTTGGTGCCGATGGCCAGGCCCAGCATCAGGCCGGCCAGCCAGCGCCACGGCCGCCACAGCATGCTCAGGCCTCCCGCCACGTCCGCGTCCGGGCGGACCCGGCCGTCGGGGCCCACCGGGAGCGCGGCGGCGAGTTTCGCGCGCGCCTTGTCGCGGTCGATCAGCAGGCAGCCGAACGCGGCCAGCACGAAGAACATCAGCACCCCGTCGAGCAGCGAGGTGCGGCTCATCACGAAGTGCAGCCCGTCCACGGCCATCAGCGCGCCCGCGAGGCAGCCGAGGAAGGTGGAGCGGAACAGCCGGCGCCCGATGCGGCACAGCATCAGCACCGACAGCGTGCCCAGCAGCGCGGTCATGAACCGCCAGCCGAACGGGTCGAACCCGAAGATCAGCTCGCCCAGCCCGATGACGTACTTGCCGACCGGCGGATGTACCACGTACGCCGCGTCCGACGGGATCGTGACGTGCCCGTTCTTCGCCAGGATCAGGTCGTTGGCGTTCTTGCCCAGCTTGTCCCAGTTGACCTCGTAGCCGCGGTGGACGAGCGCCCAGGCGTCCTTGGCGTAGTACGTCTCGTCGAATATCACCGCCTTCGGGCTGCCCAGGTTCCAGAAGCGCATCAGGCCCGCGAACAGCGTGACCAGCAGCGGGCCGCCCCATCCCGACCAGCGTGTGAACCGGTCGGCGAGCGTCGGGGGCACACCGAGGACCTGCCACAGACGCGGGGCGGGCTCGGCGTACGGGGGCACCAGGCGCTCGCGCACGTCGCCGCCTGTGGGCCCCGCCCGGTAGCCGAAGCGGCGCAGCCGCTGCTGCCAGGACAGCCGCGGGTCGTGCGGGGACTGGCCCTGCCGGGTGTCCGTGGAGGACGCGGTACTGGTCACCGCGCCATCGTAGGGAACCGCGCTGTGTGAGTCCCGTGCATGGCCGGTACCGGTGCGGATGCGTCCCGTTCCGCGGGGCACTGGGAGGATGGTGGCGTGACTGGAACCCTTGTCTTGGCCGGTACCCCCATCGGCGACGTCGCGGACGCGCCGCCCCGGCTCGCGCAGGAACTGGCGGCGGCCGACGTCGTCGCCGCCGAGGACACCCGGCGGCTGCGGCGGCTGACGCACGCGCTGGGCGTCACCCCCCGGGGGCGGGTGGTGTCGTACTTCGAGGGCAACGAGTCCGCCCGCACCCCCGAACTGGTCGAGGAACTGGTGAACGGCGCGCGCGTGCTGCTGGTGACCGACGCCGGCATGCCGTCGGTGTCCGACCCCGGCTACCGGCTGGTCGCGGCGGCCGTCGAGAAGGACGTCCGGGTCACCGCCGTGCCCGGCCCGTCCGCCGTGCTCACCGCGCTCGCCCTGTCCGGGCTGCCCGTCGACCGGTTCTGCTTCGAGGGGTTCCTGCCGCGCAAGGCCGGCGAGCGGCTCACGCGGCTGCGCGAGGCGGCCGGGGAGCGGCGCACGCTCGTCTACTTCGAGGCCCCGCACCGGCTCGACGACACCCTCGCCGCCATGGCGGAGGTCTTCGGCGCCGAGCGCCGGGCCGCCGTCTGCCGGGAGCTGACCAAGACGTACGAGGAGGTCAGGCGCGGCGGTCTGGGGGAGCTCGCCGCCTGGGCTGCCGAGGGCGTGCGGGGCGAGATCACGGTCGTCGTCGAGGGCGCTCCGGAGCAGGCGCCCGGGGAACTCGACGCCGCGGAGCTGGTGCGCCGGGTGCGGGTGCGGGAGGAGGCGGGGGAACGGCGCAAGGAGGCCATCGCGGCGGTGGCGGCGGAGGCCGGGCTGCCCAAACGGGAGGTCTTCGACGCCGTTGTGGCGGCGAAGAACGCGGCTTCCCAGAGTGCTCCCTGAGACCTTCCGCACCCCCTCTGAGCAGGGCGCATCTCTACTGAGCGGGCGCCCCACGGGCAGGCAAAAGGGCTATCGTGGAGGGAAAGCCAGACCGGGCGAGCGGGACCGTTTCGGCAAGCAGTGTCCAAATCGGATCCAACACTCGGCAGGCCTGATGCATTCGCGCCGGTAGAAGCGTCCACTGGTGGCAGGGACGCACCCGTCCCTGTGTCCAGCGGACCAGAGGAGCTGGCATGAGCGAGATCGCAGGGCAGACCGGTTTCCGCCGCGCGGCGACCGCCGTCGTGCACGAGGCCTATTCCTTCGCCTGCATGCGCTGCGGGCAGGGCTGGGAGCAGTCGTACGAGATAGAGCACCACACCGACGCCGACGGCCAGGAGTTCGTCATGTACGTCGCCGACGGCGAGGTGGTGCCGTCGCCGTTGAGCAGGCCGACGTGCTTCAACTGCGACAGCCACGTCGTCCGGATCATGCGGGCCGGCCAGGTCTCCTCGGTGCGCGACGCGGTGCACCGGCACCGTACGGTGCCGCAGGCCGGGCCGGTGGAGGCGCCGCGGGTGCCGGTCGCGGAGGCCGCGCAGGCCGCGCAGGCATCCGTGGCGGCGGCAAGGGCCGCCGAGGCCGTGGCGGCCGCCGGGGGCGCGGGGGCCGGGGAACGTCGTCACTGGCAGCTGTCCGATCTCCTGCACCCCTTCCACCGCAGGGCGAGCTGATCACCCGCTGAGGCGGCATGCCCCTTCCGTAGGATCGGGGCATGCCTTCGAACGCCTCCGGTTCCCGCGACAAGCACGCGGCGCCACCGCTCCCGGAACCCCTCCGGGTGCCGGTGGCCGACTCCCACACCCATCTCGACATGCAGTCCGGCACGGTGGAGGAGGCCCTCGCGAAGGCCGCCTCGGTGGGCGTGACGACGGTCGTCCAGGTGGGGTGCGACGTAAGCGGCTCGCGGTGGGCCGCCGAGACGGCCGCCGCGTACGACGCCGTCCACGCGGCCGTCGCCCTGCACCCCAACGAGGCCCCGCGCATCGTGCACGGCGACCCCGACGGCTGGTCCAGGCAGGGAGCGCGGGAGCCGGGTGGGAACGCCGGCCTCGACGAGGCCCTCGCCGAGATCGACCGGCTGGCCGCGTTGCCGCAGGTCAAGGGCGTCGGTGAGACCGGGCTCGACTACTTCCGCACCGGGCCCGAGGGCAAGGAGGCGCAGGAGCGCTCCTTCCGCGCCCACATCGAGATCGCCAAGCGGCACGGCAAGGCCCTCGTCATCCACGACCGCGACGCCCACGCCGACGTGCTGCGCGTGCTGAAGGAGGAGGGCGCGCCGGAGCGGACGGTGTTCCACTGCTACTCCGGGGACGCCGAGATGGCCGAGGTGTGCGCCGCCGCCGGGTACTTCATGTCCTTCGCCGGCAACGTCACCTTCAAGAACGCCCAAGCCCTGCGGGACGCCCTGGCGGTGGCCCCCCTCGAACTGCTGCTGGTGGAGACGGACGCGCCCTTCCTGACGCCGGCGCCCTACCGCGGCCGGCCCAATGCCCCGTATCTCGTGCCGGTCACCGTGCGCGCCATGGCCGCCGTGCGCGGCATCGACGAGGACGCGCTGGCCACGGCACTCGCCGCGAACACCGCGCGCGCGTTCGGGTACGCGCCCACGGTGTGCGACCCCGCGTAGCCGGGGCGCCCGCGCCGCACCAGGGGGCGCGGGCGGGCGCGGGCGCACGGGTGAGCGGGGCCGCTCCGGCGCCCCGTACCCTTGTCGCCGTGAGCAGCCCCACCCCCGACGCCCTCCTGGGCCCCGCCGACGTCCGCGAACTGGCGGCCGCCCTCGGAGTGCGCCCCACCAAGCAGCGCGGCCAGAACTTCGTGATCGACGCGAACACGGTCCGCCGCATCGTCCGCACCGCCGAGGTCCGCCCGGACGACGTGGTGGTGGAGGTCGGCCCGGGGCTCGGCTCCCTCACCCTCGCGCTGCTGGAAGCCGCCGACCGCGTCATCGCCGTCGAGATCGACGACGTGCTGGCCGCCGCCCTGCCCGCCACCGTCGTGGCCCGCATGCCGCAGCGCGCCGACCGCTTCGCGCTGGTCCACTCCGACGCGATGCAGGTGACCGAACTGCCGGGCCCGCCGCCGACCGCGCTGGTCGCGAACCTCCCGTACAACGTCGCCGTGCCCGTCCTGCTGCACATGCTCGACACCTTCCCGAGCATCGAGCGCACCCTCGTCATGGTCCAGGCGGAGGTCGCCGACCGCCTCGCCGCCGCCCCCGGCTCGAAGGTCTACGGCGTCCCGTCCGTGAAGGCCAACTGGTACGCCGACGTCAAGCGGGCCGGTGCCATCGGCCGCAACGTCTTCTGGCCCGCTCCGAACGTCGACAGCGGGCTGGTCTCGCTCGTCCGCCGGGCCGAGCCGGTCAAGACCACCGCCTCGAAGGCCGAGGTGTTCGCCGTCGTCGACGCCGCGTTCGCGCAGCGGCGCAAGACACTGCGGGCCGCGCTCGCCGGGTGGGCCGGATCGGCCGCCGCCGCCGAGGCGGCCCTGGTCGCCGCCGGGGTGTCGCCGCAGGCGCGCGGAGAGGCCCTGGCCGTCGAGGAGTTCGCGCGCATCGCCGAGCACCGCCGGCCCGCATGACCCGCCGGCCGGCTTCGGCCCCGGCCGCCGGATCCGCCCGGCCCAGCCCGCCGAGTCCGCTCGGCTCAGCTCGCCCAGTCCGCCGAGTCCGCCCAGCTCAGTCCGCCGAGAACAAGGAGCCCGGTCAGCAGTGAGCGTCACCGTACGCGTGCCCGCCAAGGTCAACGTCCAGCTCGCGGTGGGCGCCGCCCGCCCCGACGGGTATCACGACCTGGCCAACGTCTTCCTCGCGGTCGGCCTGTACGACGAGGTCACGGTCACCCCGGCCGAGGAACTCCGCGTCACCTGCGACGGCCCGGACGCCGACCAGGTCCCCCTCGACCGCACGAACCTGGCGGCGCGCGCGGCCGAGGCTCTCGCTGCGCGGTACGGGCTCCGTCCCGACGTGCACATCCACATCGCCAAGGACATCCCGGTGGCCGGCGGCATGGCGGGCGGCAGCGCGGACGGCGCGGGCGCGCTGGCGGCGTGCGACGCGCTGTGGGGCACCGGCGCCTCGCGCGAGGAACTCCTCGACATCTGCGCCGAACTGGGCAGCGACGTGCCGTTCAGCCTGGTCGGCGGGGCGGCGCTCGGCACCGGGCGGGGCGAGAAACTGGAGCTCCTCGAGGTCGGCGGCACCTTCCACTGGGTGTTCGCGATGGCCGCGCGCGGGCTGTCGACGCCGGCCGTCTTCCGCGAGTTCGACCGGCTGGGCGAGGGCGTCGAGATCCCCGCCCCGGTCGCCTCCCGGGAACTGCTCGACGCCCTCGCGTCGGGCGACCCCGACGCGCTCGCCGCCGCCGTCTCCAACGACCTGCAGCCCGCCGCCCTCTCGCTCTTCCCCGAACTCGCCGCCACCCTCGCCGCCGGCCGCGCCGCGGGCGCGCTGGCCGCGCTGGTCTCGGGCTCGGGCCCGACCACGGCGTTCCTCGCCCGCGACCCCCGGTCGGCGGCCGCGGTGGCGCAGGCCCTGCACGCCTCGGGCACGTGCCGAACGGTGCGTACGGCGTCGGGACCGGCGCCCGGCGCTACGGTGCTCGGCGCGGCGCGCGACGAGAGCGTGCACGCCGGCGCGTGACGAACGCCGTCCCGCCCGGCGCGGGAGTGCAGGCGCAGGCCTGGCGCGAAGCGAAGCAGCGGACGCCGGGCGCGGGACGAAGCGTGCGCGCCGGGCGCGACGCGGAGTGGTGCACGCCGGGCCGGGGGCGCGGCAGCGCACGCCTGGGCGTGCAGCGGAGCAGCACGCCCAGGCGTGACACGGAGTCGCGTGCGCCGCGTGCCGCGTGCCGGGTGCCGGGTGCCGGGCGCCGAGCGCGAGGCGAAGTGGTGCGCGCTGGGCGCGGGACGAAGTGTGCGCGCCGGGTGTGAGGTGGAGTGGTGCCCGCCAGGCGTGAGGCGAGGCAGCGCACGCCGGGCGTGAAGCGGAGTCGTAGGCGCCGGGCCTGAAGTCAAGTCGTGCGCCGGACGGTGCCCAGGGCAGTGCAGTGACCGCCGCGACCGCCCACCGGCCGGCGCACATTAGGCTGGGAGGCTGACCGATCCCCCCGGGCAGGAGAGAAATGGCCGTCAACCTGGTCAATGTCGAGAACGTCAGCAAGGTGTACGGCACCCGTGCCCTCCTCGACGGCGTCTCCCTCGGCGTCTCCGAAGGGGACCGCATCGGTGTCGTCGGCCGCAACGGCGACGGCAAGACCACCCTGATCCGGATGCTGGCCAAGCTGGAGGAGACCGACACCGGAAGGGTCACGCACTCCGGCGGGCTCCGGCTCGGCGTGCTGACCCAGCACGACTCCCTCGACCCGGCCGCCACCGTCCGCCACGAGGTCATCCGGGACCTGGCCGACCACGAGTGGGCCGGGAACGCGAAGATCCGGGATGTGCTGACGGGGCTGTTCGGCGGCCTCGACCTGCCGGGGTTCCCGCAGGGACTGGACACCGTCATCGGCCCGCTCTCCGGCGGCGAGCGGCGCCGTATCGCGCTCGCCAAGCTGCTCATCGACGAGCAGGACCTGATCGTCCTGGACGAGCCGACGAACCACCTCGACGTCGAGGGCATCGCCTGGCTGGCGCGCCACCTGCGCGAGCGGCGTTCCGCCCTCGTGTGCGTCACCCACGACCGCTGGTTCCTCGACCAGGTCTGCACGCGCATGTGGGACGTGCAGCGCGGGACCGTGTACGAGTACGAGGGCGGCTACTCCGACTACGTCTTCGCGCGCGCCGAGCGCGAGCGCATCGCCGCGACCGAGGAGGTCAAGCGGCAGAACCTGGTCCGCAAGGAGCTGGCCTGGCTGCGGCGCGGCGCGCCCGCCCGCACCTCCAAGCCCCGCTTCCGGGTCGAGGCGGCCAACGAGCTCATCAAGGACGTACCGCCGCCGCGCGACAGCAGCGAGCTGATGAAGTTCGCCTCCTCGCGGCTCGGCAAGACGGTCTTCGACCTCGAGGACGTCACCGTGCAGGCCGGCCCGAAGGTGCTGCTCAAGCAGGTCACCTGGCAGCTCGGACCCGGCGACCGCATCGGCCTGGTCGGCGTCAACGGCGCCGGGAAGACCTCCCTGCTGCGGGCGATGGCCGAAGCGGCGCGGACGGAGGGCGAGGCGCAGCCCGCGGGCGGCCGGATCGCCGTCGGCAAGACCGTCAAGCTGGCCTACCTCTCGCAGGAGGTGGGCGAACTCGACCCCAACCTGCGCGTGCTGGAGGCCGTGCAGCGGGTGCGCGAGCGCGTCGACCTCGGCAAGGGACGGGAGATGACGGCCGGGCAGCTGTGCGAGACGTTCGGCTTCAACAAGGAGAAGCAGTGGACGCCCGTCGGCGACCTGTCCGGCGGTGAACGCCGCCGCCTGCAGCTGCTCCGCCTGCTCATGGACGAGCCCAACGTGCTCTTCCTCGACGAGCCCACCAACGACCTCGACATCGAGACGCTCAACCAGCTGGAGGACGTCCTCGACGGCTGGCCCGGCTCGATGATCGTCATCTCGCACGACCGGTTCTTCATCGAGCGCACCACGGACCGGGTGTTCGCGCTGCTCGGCGACGCCACGCTGCGGATGCTGCCGCGCGGCATCGACGAGTACCTGGAGCGCCGCCACCGCATGGAGGAAGCGGCGGCCGCCTCGGCGCCGGTCACCGAGAAGCCCGCCGACGACGCCGGAGCCCCCCAGCGGAGCGCCGCCGACCAGCGGGCGGCGAAGAAGGAACTGCAGAAGATCGAGCGGCAGTTGGACAAGGTCTCCGAGCGCGAGAGCAAGCTGCACGCCCAGATCGCCGAGCACGCGACCGACTTCGGGAAGGTCGCCGAACTCGACGCCGAACTGCGGGACCTGGCCGGCCAGCGCGAGGAGCTGGAGCTGCGCTGGCTGGAACTGGCGGAAGACGCTTAGGAATCCGCGCCGCACCGGGCCCACGCGAAGGCGCCGCGCGCGCCGAGTGAAGGGGCCGTGAAGGCGCGTAACGAGGGCATCACGGGCCGGTCCTCCCTTGGGAACAGGGGAGGACACGGCCCCCTTCGCTGTCGGTGCAGGGTGATACAAAGGGCCGTCTGAGAACTGTCTGAGTACGACTCTGGGTCCGTCACGTGCCGCAGGGCCTGGCTAAAAATCAGTGAACGAGGGGGAGAGGCGCTGATGACTCAGCCGCCCAACCAGCCGCCGCAGCCCGGCGGTTTCGGAGCACCGCAGGACCAGCCGCCGCAGCAGCCGCAGGGCGGCTTCGGGGCTCCGCAGACCCCGCCGCCCCCGCAGACCCCGCCGTCCGGCCCGCCCCAGCCCGGCTACGGCTACCCCCAGGCCCCCCAGGCCCCCCAGGCCCCCCAACCCCCGCAGCAGCCCGGCCCGTACGGCCAGCAGCCCGCCGCCGGCCCCTACGGCCAGCCGCAGCCCGGTCCGTACGCGCAGGGCCCGTACGCACAGGGCCCGTACGGCCGGCCCGGTCAGTCCGGCCCGTACGGTCAGCCGCAGCAGCCGGGGCCGTACGGCCAGCAGCCCGGATACGGCTACCCGCAGCCGCAGTACCCCGGCGCGCCCGGCACCCCGCCGCCCGGCTCCGGCTCCGGCAACCCCTTCAAGGGCAGGCCCGCCCTCGTCGTCGCCGCGGCGGTGGCCGCGCTGGCCGTGATCGGCGGCACCGTCTTCGCCCTCACCAGCGGGGGCGACGACGGCGACGGCAAGCCGGTCGCGCAGAAGAGCGACGATCCCAAGGCGTCCGCGTCCGTCTCCGCCCCGGTCAACCCCGGTGACGGCAGCGGCGACGGCGGTGCGGACCCGGAGAACTTCAACGCCGGCCGCCAGGCCGGTGAGGCGAAGGTGCTCTGGTACAAGGAGGCCCCGGACGCGCCCGGTTCCGGCGCCGACGCCCCCGGCATGTGGATCACCGACAAGGCGGCGGTGAAGGCGGCCTACAAGCAGGTCACCGCGTACAACGTCGGCGACGGCAATCCCGCCTGGGACCCGATCACCCTCCCGCAGAAGGTCTGCGCCGTCACCCCGCAGAAGTCGGCCGACGACAAGATCGTCGTGGCGTACGAGAGCGGCACCAGCGACCGCGCCAAGTGCAACCAGCTCCAGCAACTCGACCTGAACACCGGCAAGAAGGGCTGGAGCACCAAGATCGGCGACGGCGCGCTGTTCGACAGCGCGATCACCATCAGCATGTCCATCACCGGGAACACGCTGATGGTGGGCCGCTCGCAGTCCGGGGTGGCCTACGACCTCGCGACCGGCAAGAAGCTGTACGAGAAGACGAAGTACGGCGAGTCCTGCTTCCCGACCGCCTTCGCCGGCGGCAGCAAGCTGATCTCCGTCGCGTCCTGCGACGCCACCGGGTCGAACGAGCACGACGAGATCCAGGAGCTCGACCCGGCCACGGGCAAGGCGAAGTGGACGCAGAAGTTCGACAAGGGCTGGACGATCGCGCGCACGTACTCCCTCGACCCGCTGGTCGTCTACAGCACGAACAAGGACAAGAAGGCGTGGAACATCGCCGCCTTCACCTCCAGCGGCAAGTTCCGCTCGCAGGTGGGCTTCGACGAGGACTTCGCCCCCGAGTGCGGCTGGGCCATCCTCCAGCGTGACCTGCAGGGCTGCCAGGGCGTGGCCGTCGACGGCAACACCCTGTACCTGCCCACGGAGGCGACCACCGGGGCGAACGAGGTGGTGGCGATAAACCTCGCGAACGGCAAGGAGAAGTGGCGCGTCAAGTCCCCGGCGGACGAGTCGATGCTGCCGATGAAGGTCGAGGGCGGCAAGCTCATCGCGTACGTGGAGCCGTCCTACGACGCGGGCGGTCAGGTCGTGGCGATCCCGACGAGCGGTTCCGGCCACAAGCCGGTCAAGCTGCTGCAGAACCCGCAGAGCACCGCCGAGATCGAGAACGGCTTCTACTCGAAGGCCTTCGACTGGGTGGACGGCCGCTTCTACCTCTCCTCGACCCGGCTGACCGGCAACGACGAGGCGAAGGAGAAGTTGATGCTCGCCTTCGGCAAGTGACCGCCTTCGGCAAGTGACCCTTCCGCCGCATCTCCGCCCGCCGTCCGCCACCCCCGTTTCCGAGGTACCCCCTTCATGACCCAGCCGCCGCCTCCGCCGCCCAACCAGCCCCCGCAGCAGGGCGGCTTCGGCCCGCCCCAGGACCAGCCGCAGCCCCCGCAGCCGGGCTACGGCTACCCGCAGCAGCCCCAAGCGCCCCAGCAGCCCCAGTCCCAGCCCCCACAGCCACCCACCACCCCGACCCCGCAGGCGCCGCCGGGCTACGGCTACCCGGGCCAGCAGCCGAACCCGTACGGTCAGCAGCCGAACCCATACGGTCAGCAGCCGAATCCCTACGGTCAGCAGCCCGGCTACGGCTATCCGCAGGCCACCGTGCCGATGTACCCGCAGGTGGGAGCGCCGGCCGGCGGGCGGAAGCTCAACCCGCAGGTGCTGATCGTCGTCGCGGCCGTCGCGGCGATCGCGCTGATCATCGGCGGCGGCATCTGGTACTCGTCCGGCAAGGACGACGGCAAGAAGGACGACACCGCCAGCTCCAGCGGCGGCACCGGCGGCAAGGACGGGAAGGACGACAAGGGCGACACCGGGGGCACGGCCTCCGGCGGCGAGGAGAAGGTGCCGTCCGACCCGAACGCCCAGGTCCTCTTCCAGATCCCGGCGCCCCAGGTCAAGGGCGACAGCAGCGTCGTCGTCTCCGGCTCGTGGCTCACCGATAAGGCGTACGTCAAGAGCGGCGTCGCCGAGATCGACGGCTACGACCCGGCCAAGGGCACCAAGCTGTGGACGATCAAGCTGCCCGGCCCGGTGTGCCAGGCCAGCCCGCACACCACCGACAACGGCCTGACGGCGATCGTCTACGAGCCCGCGATGCCCACCAAGGCGGAGCCGTCGCACGGCTGCAGCCAGGTCGCGGCGCTCGACCTGAACACGGGCAAAAAGCTGTGGACCAAGACGGTCAAGTCCGGTGACCGCCTGATCAGCCTGGACAACGTCACGGTCAGCGCGGAGACGGTCGCGGTGGGCAGCACCAGCGGCGGTGCGGCGTTCAACATCTCCGACGGCAAGACGCTGTGGGCCCCGAAGGCGACCGACAGCTGCTACGACGCCGGGTACGGCGGCGGGCCGAAGCTGGTCGCGGTGCGCAAATGCGGCTCGTACGACCAGCGGCAGCTGCACATCCAGACCATCGACCCGAAGTCCGGGAAGGTGATCTCGGAGTACAAGATGAGCGACGGCATCGAGTACGCCGCCGTCGTGTCGACCGACCCGCTGGTCGTGGCCGCCGACGTCGGCGACAGCGCGGGCGACGGCAGCGGAATCTCCGACTTCTTCTCCATCGACAACAAGACCGGCGAGCTGCGCACCCGGATCTCGGCGCCGGGCGACCAGTACGCGGCCCGCTGCGACGGCATAACGAAGATCGAGTACTGCACCGGACTCGCCGTCGGCGCCGACCGGCTCTACGTGCCGACCGAGGAGGACGACACCTCCGGGACGTACGGCCGGGCCAACGAGATCGTCGCCTTCGACCTGGCCACCGGCAGGATGACCGGCGGGCGGGCCGACTCCGGCGACGGCTACACCATCACCCCGGTGCGCATGGACGGCAGCAACCTGATCGCGTACAAGCGGCCGCCGTACGACAAGGGCGGCCAGATCGTCAGCATCGACGGGGACTCCCTCAAGGAGACCAAGCTCCTGGAGAACCCGGCGACGGAGTCGGTGCGGGACGCGGAGACCAGCATGTCCCCGGACTACTCCGAGATCATCTACTCGCAGGGCCGCCTGTACATGTCCGCCGTCTACGCGGACAAGCCGTCGAGCGCGGAGGACAAGGAGTACCTCGCGCTCGCCTTCGGCACCGGCGGCTGACCCGTCGGCCCGGCCCGTCGCACGCCCCGTCGGCCCCGCCCCTGTTCAGGGAATCCCTGTCCGAGGGGGCGGGGCCGCCGCGCTTACCGTCCAGGACCCGCGAAAACCCGGAGAACGAGAAATTCCGCTGATCCGGGGCACTTCTCGCCGGTAGGGGGAGCGCAACGTCGAACAAGCGTGTAGCTTCCGGGGGCATGAGAAGCGGGGGGAGCCGGGAGGGGGCTTCTGTCCGTGCGGACCAGTGGACCAGTGGGCATCCATAGTGGGGCGTCGGTGGGGACCACTGGGGGGACTGGGGGGTTTGCTCGATGGGTGTGCGGCTGATGGTGGTCGACGACCACCGACTGCTCGCCGAGGCGCTGGCCTCGGCGCTGAAGCTGCGGGGACACCGGGTGCTCGCCGCGGCGGCGCCCGCCGCGGGCGCGGCGGAACTGGTGATCAGCCGTGCGCCGGAGGTGTGCCTGCTGGGCACGGCGACTCCGGCCGAGCCGGGCGTCTTCGACCCGGTGGTGAAGATCAAGCGGGAGCGGCCGCAGGTCGCCGTGCTGGTGCTGGGCCCGGTGCCCAGCCCGCGCGGCATCGCGGCCGCCTTCGCCGCGGGCGCCTCCGGCTACGTACGGCACGACGAGCGCATCGAGGGCGTCGAGCGGGCGATCATGAAGGCCAGGGCGGGTGAGGCGGCGGTGGCCCCGCAGTTGCTCCAGGACGCCTTCAGCGAGCTGCTGAACCCCGCGGCCCAGCCCGACGACGAGGGCCAGCGCCTGCTGCAGATGCTCACCCCGAGGGAGGTCGAGGTCCTGGTCAGGGTCGCCGACGGGGAGGACACCCGGCTGATCGCGGCCGGTATGGGCATCGCCCCGTCCACCGCCCGCACCCACGTGCAGCGCGTCCTGATGAAACTGGGCGTCGGCTCCCGCCTGGAGGCGGCGGCCCTGGCGGCCCGGACCGGGCTGCTGGACAGGGCGGGCCCGCTCCCGCGCGAACCGCGCCCGTCGGACTCCTGACAGCGGAGAGCCGTCCCGGCCGCCGCCGCGCGCTTCAACGGGACACCCGTCCGGCCCCTGTCCGGCCCCGGTCCGGCCACCGGCCCGGGCGTGGCGGGGCCGGCAGCCCTGAGCGGGACGCCCCTCAGCGGACCCCGCCCCGGCGTCGCGCCCCGCCCCGCCGCCGTCAGCGCGCCGGTGCGTCCGGCTCGTCCCGCGGCCCCGGCGCGGTCTCGGTCTCCGGGGTCGGCGGGGTCGGCGGGGGCGTCGGGCGCAGCTTCAGCCAGGCCAGGAAGAAGATGCCCAGCAGCAGCATCCCCAGCCCGGTCCACAGGTTGATGTTGACGCCCTGCGCCTTGTCGATCTCGGCGGCGGAGTCCGTCAGGCCGGTGATCGTGACGATGACGCCGTAGAGCACGAAGAGGCCGCCGATGATGCGGCGGAGGTCGAAGATGCGGGCCGCGGTGGCGGACTTGGCCTCCAGGTCGGAGACCTCCCGCTGGACGTCCTTCTCGGAGTAACCGGAGGAACCGGAGTAGCCGGAGTGATTGGGCTGACCGGACTGATCGGATGGTCCGGACTGTTCGCTCATGGTCTCAGACTCCCTTGTCGGCGGGCCCGCGTCAGATCGAGAACGGGATGTAGCAGGCGGCGGCGAGGATCACGGCGCCCCAGCCCAGCAGGGCCGGCTTGCGGTACCAGGCGTCGTCGCCGGCGGCGGGCGGCTCGGCCATGCCGGGGGAGCGGGTGCCGTAGACCAGGCCCTGCAACTCCTCCTGCGGCTTCGGCTCGGTGAACAGGGACACGGCGACCATGACCACCGCGCCGGCGACGAAGCCGGCGATCGCCGAGACGAAGTTGGCGCCCTGGTCGGTGGGGATGCTGATGACGTCCTGCTTGTACAGGACGAAGTAGTTGACCATCGCGGCCGTCGTGCCGGCCAGCAGACCCCAGAAGCCGGACTTCATGGACGCGCGCTTCCAGAACATGCCGACGACGAAGACGACGAACATCGGCACGTTGAAGAAGGAGAACAGCGTCTGCAGGTAGCTCATGATGTTCGAGAACGACGACGCCAGGAACGCCGTCCCGATCGACGCCAGCACGCCGATCGCGGTGATGAGCCGGCCGAACTTCACGTAGTAGCCGTCCTCGCGGCCCCGGATGACGTACCGCCCCCAGATGTCGTTGGTGAACACCGTGTTGAAGGACGACACGTTGGCCGCCATGCCCGCCATGAAGGCGGCGACGAGGCCGGTCACCGCGATGCCGAGCACACCGTTGGGCAGCAGTTCCTTCATCAGGTACGGGATCGCGTGGTTGTACTGGTAGTCCGAGCCGGAGGTGCCGATGTCGGGCAGCAGCACGGCGGCGACCAGGCCCGGGATCATGACCAGGAACACGATGAAGATCTTGGGGAACGCGGCGATCAGCGGGGTGCGCTGGGCCGCGGAGAGGTTCTTCGCGGACAGGGCGCGCTGCACCTCGGCGAAGTTGGTCGTCCAGTAGCCGAAGGAGAGCACGAAGCCGAGGCCGAGCACGATGGTCAGCCAGTTGGCGCCCAGCGGGTTGGAGTCGCCGATGCCGGTGCCGCCCCAGGCGGTGACGAAGTTGTCGCCGTGGGTCGCCGTGAGCTTGTCCGTCAGGCCGCCCCAGCCGCCGACCTTCTTCAGGCCCAGCGCGACGATCGGGATGAGCGCGGCGAGGATGACGAAGAACTGCAGCACCTCGTTGTAGATCGCGGACGACAGACCGCCGAGGGTGATGTACGCCAGCACGAAGAAGCCGGCGACCACGATCGCCACCCACTGCGGCCAGCCGAGCAGGGCCTCCACGATGATCGCCAGTGAGTACAGGTTCACGCCGGCGATCAGCACGGCGGCGAAGGCGAACAGGGCCGAACTCAGCAGGTGCGCCCACTTGTCGAAGCGCAGCAGCAGGAACTCGGGGACCGAGCGCACCTTGGAGCCGTAGTAGAAGGGCATCATCACCAGGCCGAGGAAGACCATGGCCGGGATGGCGCCGATCCAGTACCAGTGCACGGTGTAGGCGCCGTACTGCGCGCTGTTGGCGGCCATGCCGAGGATCTCGGTGGCGCCGAGGTTGGCGGAGATGAAGGCCAGACCGGTGATCCAGGCGGGCAGTGAGCGGCCGGAGAGGAAGAAGTCGAGGCTCGTCCTCACCGACTGGCGGGCGGCGAAGCCGATGCCCAGGACGACGGCGAAGTAGATGCCGAGGATCGTGTAGTCGAGTGCGTTCGTCGGGAGTCGTAGCGCCGCGGCCAGGTCGGTGGCCGCATGTGTGGGGGTTTGCATAAGAACTCGCTTCGTTGCGCGAACTGATCCGGTGCGGAACCTACGCCTCCGCGTTCACTGTCTGAACATTTCCGTTGGTGCACTTTGTTTGATTGTGATGTTGACGCCGCTGGTGCATTGTGTTTCGATGTGTTCGGTTCTGTTTGAAGATTGAGTGGAGTCGCAGTGAAGAAGACCTCGACCCGGCTGGCCGACGGTCGGGAGCTCGTCTACTACGACCTGCGCGACGACACCGTGCGGGACGCGGTCGACCGGCGCCCGCTGGAGCGGACCGTCACGACCTCCGAGATCCGCCGCGACCCGCTGCTCGGCGACTCGGTCGCCGTCGCCTCCCACCGCCAGGGCCGCACCTACCACCCGCCCGCCGACGAGTGCCCGCTGTGCCCGTCGCGGGGCGAGCGCCTCAGCGAGATCCCGGACTCGTCGTACGACGTCGTGGTCTTCGAGAACCGCTTCCCGTCGCTGGCCGGCGACTCCGGCCGCTGCGAGGTCGTCTGCTTCACGTCCGACCACGACGCGTCCTTCGCCGACCTGACCGAACAGCAGGCGGCGCTGGTCCTCGACGCCTGGACCGACCGGACGTCGGAGCTGTCCCATCTGCCCTCCGTCCGACAGGTCTTCTGCTTCGAGAACCGGGGTGCCGAGATCGGCGTGACCCTGGGTCACCCGCACGGGCAGATCTACGCCTACCCGTTCGTCACCCCGCGCACCTCGCTGATGCTGGGCCAGGTGGCCGCGCACAAGGAGGCGACCGTCGGGGAGAACCTGTTCGACGCCATCCTGGAGCGTGAACTCGCCGGTGAGCGGGTCGTCCTCGAGAGTGAACACTGGGTGGCCTTCGTGCCGTACGTGGCGCACTGGCCGTACGAGGTCCACCTCTACCCCCGGCGCCGGGTCCCCGACCTGCTCGCCCTCGACGACGCGGCCCGCACAGAGTTCCCCAAGGTCTACCTGGAACTCTTGAGGCGCTTCGACCGGATCTTCGGCGAGGGCGAGCCTCCGACGCCGTACATCGCCGCCTGGCACCAGGCGCCGTTCGGCACGCTGGACGAGTTCGACGGCGTCAGCAGGGACGACTTCGCGCTGCACCTCGAGCTTTTCACCATCCGCCGTACGTCCGGCAAGCTGAAGTTCCTCGCGGGTTCCGAGTCCGGCATGAGCGTGTTCATCAACGACGTGCCGCCGGAGCGCGCGGCCGAGCGACTGCGGGAGGTAGCGAGTTCATGAGCGGCAAGTACCTGGTCACGGGCGGTGCGGGGTACGTGGGCAGCGTGGTCGCCCAGCATCTGCTGGAGGCGGGCCACGAGGTCGTCGTCCTCGACAACCTCTCGACCGGCTTCCGCGAGGGCGTGCCGGCCGGCGCCGCCTTCGTCGAGGGCGACATCCGCGACGCCGCCAAATGGCTGGACGCCTCCTTCGACGCGGTCCTGCACTTCGCCGCGTTCTCCCAGGTCGGCGAGTCGGTGGCGAAGCCCGAGAAGTACTGGGCCAACAACGTCGGCGGCACCATGGCGCTGCTGGCCGCCATGCGCGAGGCGGACGTGCGCACGCTCGTCTTCTCCTCCACGGCCGCCACCTACGGCGAGCCGGAAGAGGTCCCGATCACCGAGTCGGCGCCCACCTCGCCGACCAACCCCTACGGCGCCACCAAGCTCGCCGTCGACCACATGATCACCGGTGAGGCGGCGGCCCACGGCCTGGGCGCGGTGTCACTGCGCTACTTCAACGTCGCGGGCGCGTACGGGAAGTACGGCGAGCGGCACGACCCCGAGTCGCACCTCATCCCGCTGGTGCTGCAGGTCGCGCAGGGCAGGCGCGAGGCGATCTCCGTCTACGGCGACGACTACCCCACCCCGGACGGCACCTGCGTCCGCGACTACATCCACGTCGCCGACCTGGCGGACGCCCACCTGCTTGCGCTGAAGGCCGCCACCCCCGGCGAGCACCTCATCTGCAACCTCGGCAACGGCAACGGCTTCTCCGTCCGCGAGGTCGTCGAGGCCGTCCGCCAGGTCACCGGCCACCCGATCCCGGAGGTCGTGGCCCCGCGCCGCGGCGGCGACCCGGCGGTCCTGGTGGCCTCGGCGCGGACCGCCCGCGAGAAACTGGGCTGGAACCCGTCCCGCGCGGACCTCGCGGGGATCATCGCGGACGCGTGGGAGTTCGCGCAGCACATCGCAAGGGAGCAGTAGTGGGGGCACAGCAGCAGGTCGCCGACGCGTTCGCGGCGCTGTACGGGACGGCGCCCGAGGGCATCTGGTCGGCGCCGGGCCGGGTCAACCTGATCGGTGAGCACACCGACTACAACGACGGCTTCGTGATGCCCTTCGCGCTGCCGCACACCGCCGTCGCGGCGGCCTCCCGCCGCACCGACGGCATCCTGCGCCTGCACTCGGCGGACGTCGAGGGCGGCGTCACCGAGCTCCGGCCGGACGACCTCGTGCCGGGCACCGACCGCGCCTGGACCGCGTACCCGGCGGGCGTCGTCTGGGCCCTGCGGGAGGCCGGCCACCCGGTGACCGGCGCCGACATCCACCTCGCCTCGGCCGTCCCGGTCGGCGCGGGCCTGTCGTCGTCGGCGGCCCTGGAGGTCGTCGTCGCACTCGCCCTGAACGACCTGTACGGGCTCGGCCTGCAGCGCTGGCAGCTGGCCCGCCTGTGCCAGCGCGCCGAGAACGTCTACGTCGGCGCCCCCACCGGGATCATGGACCAGACCGCGTCGGCGTGCTGCGAGGAGGGCCACGCGCTGTTCCTCGACACCCGCGACCTCTCCCAGCGGCAGATCCCCTTCGACCTGGCGGCCGAGGGGATGCGCCTGCTGGTGGTCGACACCCGGGTCAAGCACTCCCACAGCGAGGGCGAGTACGGCAAGCGCCGCGCCGGCTGCGAGACGGGCGCCGCGCTGCTGGGCGTCGACGCCCTGCGGGACGTGCCGTACGCCGACCTCGACGCGGCGCTGGCCCGCATCGACGACGAGGAGGTCCGCCGCCTGGTCCGCCACGTCGTCACCGAGGACGAGCGCGTCGAGCGGGTGGTGTCCCTGCTGGAGTCCGGCGACACCCGTGCGATCGGTCCGGTGCTCGTCGAGGGCCACGCCTCCCTGCGCGACGACTTCCGCATCTCCTGCCCGGAGCTGGACCTCGCCGTGGACTCCGCCCTGGCCGCCGGCGCACTGGGCGCCCGGATGACCGGCGGCGGCTTCGGCGGCTCGGCGATCGTGCTGGCGGAGGCCGCCGACGTGGAGACGATCACCAAGGCGGTCGAGGAGGCCTTCGCCGCCGCCTCCTTCACCGCGCCCCGCGTCTTCGAAGCGGTGCCCGCGGCCGGCGCGCGCAGGCTCGGCTGAGCCCGGCGGGGGCGCGCAGGCTCGGCTGAGCCCGGCGGGGGCGCACCGCCTCAGTTGAGCCCGGCCGGGGCGCGCAGGCTCAACCGAGCCCGGCCGCGACGCACCGGCTCAGCCGAGCCGCTTGGTCAGGGTGTACTCGGTGATCCCCGGCGGATAGCCGGGGATCACGCACACCACCTCGTAGCCCTGCTTGCGGTAGAAGCCCGGCGCCTGGAAGTCCCAGGTCTCCACGCGCGCGGACCGGCAGCCGCGCTCCCGCGCGGCGACGCGCTCCGCCTCGGCCAGCAGCCGCCCGCCGAGCCCGGCGCCCCGGTGCCGCTCGTCCACCCACAGGTACGTCACGTGCAGCCAGGTCGCCCAGGTGTGCCCCACCAGCCCCCCGGCCAGGTCCCCCGCCTCGTCCGACGCCCACACGTGCAGGGGACGTTCGCGCTCGTCCGGGGTTCCGCGCAGGGCCCGCAGCACCGGGGAGGCCGCGGTGTTGGTGTCCCGCAACCGCACCCGCAGAAGATCACGCCGGGCCTTGTCGACTTCTGTCTCGAGACGGAACATGCGGCTCACCATAAACGCGCCGGACGGCCAGTTCTGCAAATAACCTTCCGCTCCCGGCCCCCGTCCGTACCCTGATGGACAGCGCCGGTGGGGGCCGGCGCCGCTCAGGGGGGCGAGAAAGCCGGGTACGACACCCGAAGTGGGGGTAGCAGTCTCCGCATGGCGGCGGCCGTGCGGAGCCATCGCGCTTCGGGCGGCGTACCCGCGCCCGTGCCGCCTCCCGACGATGGGGAATCCCCTGCTCCACGGGAGCCTGGGGAAGGGGGTTACGTGGTTCGCATCCGAGTCCTGGTCGTCGACGACCACCGCATCTTCGCCGAGTCGCTCGCCGCCGCACTGGCCGCCGAGCCCGACGTCGACGTCTCCGCCGCCGGCAGCGGCCCCGCCGCGCTGCGCTGCCTGGATCGGGCGGCCGCCGACGGCCGCCGGTTCGACGTGCTGCTCGTCGACGCCGACCTGGGGGGCGGCGTGCCGGGCGTCCGGCCCGCCGTGCCCGTGCAGGAGGTGGGCGAGGACGGACACGTCGACGGGCTCTCGCTGGTCGCGGGGGTGCGCACCGCACAGCCGGGCATGCGGATCGTCGTCCTCGCCGAGAAGGACGATTCCCGGCGGGCCGCCCTCGCCCTGCAGGCCGGCGCCGCCGGCTGGGTGGCCAAGGACTGCTCCCTCTCCCGGCTGCTGACCGTCATCCGGGGCGTGCTGCGCGACGAGACCCACCTCCCGCCCGCCCTGCTCACCGGCGTCCTGCGGGAACTGACGGCCGCGCGCAAGCACCGCACCGAGAGCGAACGGCTGGTGGAGTCACTCACCCCGCGGGAGCGGGAGGTGCTGCGCTGCATGGTCGCGGGGCTCGGCCGCAAGGCCGTCGCCGAGCGGCTGTTCCTCTCCCCGCACACGGTCCGCACCCACATGCAGAACGTCCTCGGCAAACTGGGCGTCCACTCCACCCTCGCCGCGGTCGCGCTCGCACGCCGCGCCGGCGTCGGCCCGGCCGACCTGGGGCAGGCCCTAACCGGGGATGTTGTCGAACGGGGCGGTCAGCTGGCGTAGCAGGGCCGCCAGTTCACCGCGCTGGGCGCGGGACAGCTCGGCGAGGATCGAGCGCTCCTGCTCCAGCAGGCCCGCCAGCGCCTGGTCCGCGCGGTCCCGGCCCTCGGCGGTCAGCCGGACCAGCACCCCCCGGCGGTCGCTCGGGTCCGGCAGCCGCTCCACCAGGCCCTTCTTGGTCAGCCGGTCGATGCGGTTGGTCATCGTGCCCGAGGTGACCAGGGTCTGCGTCAGCAACTGGCCGGGGGAGAGCTGGTACGGCGCCCCGGCGCGCCTGAGCGCCGTGAGCACGTCGAACTCCCAGGGCTCCAGACTGTGCTCGGCGAACGCCAGCCGGCGCGCCCGGTCCAGGTGCCGGGCCAGCCTGCTCACCCGGCTGAGCACCTCGAGCGGTTCCACGTCGAGGTCCGGGCGCTCCCGGCGCCATGCTGCGACCAGCCGATCGACCTCGTCCTCCATGACGATCAGTGTAGTGGTTGTGTCGACGTGAAGTCTCTTGATGTCGAGCTTCTTGACATCAAGGCAAATGGGGGGTGAGGCTGGAGATCCGTCCGGTATGCCGAGGAGGCCGACCATGCCCGCCGCCCCCGTCTGGGACCCCGACCGGTACCTGCGCCACGCCGGCCACCGCGCCCGCCCCTTCGCCGACCTCCTGGCCCGCGTCCCCGGCCTGCCCGCGCCACCGCCCGCGGAGCCGCATACGGATCCGCACGCGCGACCGTCCGCCGAGCCGCACGCGCGACCGCCCGCCGATCCGCACGCGCGACCGTCCGCCGAGCCGCCCCGCATCGCCGACCTCGGCTGCGGCCCCGGCAACGTCACCGCCCTGCTCGCCGCACGCTGGCCCGCCGCCCGCATCACCGGCTACGACAACTCACCCGAGATGCTCGACCGGGCCCGCGCCGAGCACGCCGGCCCCACCGCGGGCGGCGGCCGCCTCGACTTCGTCCACGCCGACGTGGCGACGTGGACACCGGCCGAACCGCACGACCTGATCATC
Organism: Streptomyces sp. NPDC020490; assembly: GCF_044335305.1. NCBI lineage: Bacteria > Bacillati > Actinomycetota > Actinomycetes > Kitasatosporales > Streptomycetaceae > Streptomyces > Streptomyces sp. NPDC020490. The sequence goes on from NZ_JBIRUY010000019.1 coordinate 134,101, forward strand.
AGCAACGCCACCCTGCAGTGGGTACCGGGCCACGCCGAGCGGTTCGCGGAGTGGATCTCCGGGCTGCGGCCCGGCGGCACCCTCGCCTTCCAGGTCCCCGGCAACTTCGACGCCCCCAGCCACCGCCTGATGCGCGAACTCGCCCGCTCACCCCGTTTCGCCGACCGCCTCGCCGGCACCCTGCGCCACGCCGACGCCGTCCTCACCCCCCGGGCCTACCTGGAACGCCTCACCGGCCTCGGCTGCACCGCCGACGTGTGGGAGACCACGTACCTCCATCTGCTCACCGGCGACGACCCCGTACTGGACTGGGTGCAGGGGACGGGACTGCGGCCGGTCCTGACCGCGCTGGCCGGCCACCCGCGGGACCGGCAGGCGTTCCTCGACGAGTACCGGGCCGCCCTGCGCGCCGCCTACCCCGCCACCGCCCACGGCACCCCCTTCCCCTTCCGCCGCGTCTTCGCCGTCGCCCACAAGGAGGCCTGATGCTCACCGCCGTCGACCACGTCCAGCTCGCCGCCCCGCCCGGCTCGGAGGACCGGCTGCGCGCGTACTACGCCGGCGTCCTCGGGATGACGGAGATCCCCAAGCCGCCCGTCCTGGCAGCCCGCGGAGGCTGCTGGTTCCAGGCGGGGCGGGTACGGCTCCATTTCGGCGTCGAGGAGGACTTCCGGCCCGCGAGGAAGGCGCACCCGGGGCTGCGGGTGACCGACATCGAGACCTGCGCCGCCCGGCTGGAGGCCGGGGGAGCCCCGGTGCGGTGGGACGAGGACCTGCCCGGACACCGGCGCTTCTACTCCGAGGACCCCGTCGGCAACCGGCTGGAGTTCCTGGAGCCGGAGCGCTGACCGGGTTTGCCCCTGGCCGTGCCGGTTACCCGCCGTGCTGACAGCACTGTCGGATGCGACGGGGAGTGATGAAACGTGGCCAAGGAACAGAAGGCGAAGGCAAAGGCCGAACAGGCCAAGGGCAAGGCCAAGGAAGCCGTGGGCCGCGCCACCGGCGACGACGCCCTGACCGCCGAGGGCAAGGGCGGTCGGTCGAAGGGCGACGCCCGCCAGGCGAAGGAGAAGGCGAAGGACGTCTTCAAGCACTGAGCGGCTCGCACGCGCGTTACCGCGCGGCGGACCCCGCACCCCAACCCACGAACGAACGCGGCTGAACCCGCGAACCCGACGACCCCGCAACCGCCCGACCCACGACCGAGCGCACGCACTGGGCGGCACCCGCGCAGTGCGTGCGCGCACGCCCGCGCACATGCGCGCGTACCGGTGATGCCGGGGGTGGGCAGGGCCCGGGATCAGCTCTTGCGGTGCCCGATCAGCCGGGGCTTCGGCTCCAGCCCGTCCAGCCCGTGCCAGGCCAGGTTCACCAGATGGGCGGCGACCTCCGCCTTCTTCGGGCGGCGCACGTCCAGCCACCACTGGCCGGTCAGCGCGACCATGCCCACCAGCGCCTGCGCGTAGAGCGGGGCCAGCTTGGGGTCGAAGCCGCGGCTCTTGAACTCGCGGCCCAGGATGTCCTCCACCTGGGTGGCGATGTCGGAGATCAGCGACGCGAACGACCCCGTCGACTGCGGGATCGGCGAGTCCCGCACCAGGATGCGGAAACCGTCCGTGTACTCCTCGATGTAGTCCAGCAGCGCGAACGCCGCCTGCTCGCACAGCTCGCGGGGGTGCCCGGCGGTCAGCGAACTGGTCACCATGTCCAGCAGCCGCCGCATCTCGCGGTCCACCACCACCGCGTACAGGCCCTCCTTGCCGCCGAAGTGCTCGTACACCACCGGCTTGGACACCCCGGCCTTCGCCGCGATCTCCTCCACCGACGTGCCCTCGAAGCCCTTCGCGGCGAAGAGGGTGCGACCGATCTCCAGCAGCTGCTGGCGGCGCTCCGCACCGGTCATGCGGGTGCGGCGCACTCGGCGCTGCTTGTCCTGGCTCGGGGTACTGCTGGAGTCGGTCGCCACGGCGTCAATCATGCCGCCTCGGCAGCTTCCTCCCGGTGCCGGGAGCCGCCTTCACCGCCGTTACGGCGGGAATCGATACGCGAGCGTGACGGCCAGCGCACGTCGTACGCCCAGCCGAACGCCTCGAAGATACGGATGAAACGCGCCGAGGAGTCCACCTGGCCGCGCATCACCCCGTGGCGGGCCGACGTCGGGTCGGCGTGGTGCAGGTTGTGCCACGACTCGCCGCACGACAGCACCGCCAGCCACCACACGTTGCCCGAACGGTCGCGCGACTTGAACGGACGCTTGCCCACCGCATGGCAGATCGAGTTGATCGACCAGGTCACGTGGTGCAGCAGAGCCACCCGGACGAGGGACCCCCAGAAGAACGCCGTGAACGCGCCCCACCAGGACATCGTCACCAGACCGCCGATCAGCGGCGGCAGCAGCAGCGACACCGCCGTCCACAGCACGAACTGACGGGAGATCGCCCGGATCGTCCGGTCCTTGATCAGATCCGGCGCGTACTTGTCCTGCGGCGTCTGCTCCTCGTCGAACATCCAGCCGATGTGGGCCCACCACAGGCCCTTGAGCAGCGCCGGGACGGTCTCCCCGAAACGCCACGGGGAGTGCGGATCGCCCTCGGCGTCCGAGAACCTGTGGTGTCTGCGGTGGTCGGCCACCCAGCGCACCAGCGGCCCCTCGACGGCCAGCGAACCCATGATCGCCAGCGCGATCCGCAGCGGCCGCCTGGCCTTGAAGGAACCGTGCGTGAAGTAGCGGTGGAACCCGATCGTGATGCCGTGGCAGCCCAGGAAGTAGAAGAAGACCAGCAGGCCGAGGTCCAGCCAGCTCACCCCCCAGCCCCAGGCCAGCGGCACCGCGGCCACCAGCGCGAGGAACGGGACGGTGATGAAGAGCAGCAGCGTGATCTGCTCGATCGAACGCTTCTGCTCACCACCCAGGGTGCCCAGATCGGCGGACGACGGTGGAGTGGTACCGGTCGCCTTCTGCGAGTCTTCGATCACGTCGGAGCTTGAGGTCATGCGCGTCCCCTGTGGGGTCTTGGAATAAGGCAGATGCCGGATCGCGGCAACCGCGCCGTGCTTCCTACGGTTCCGTAACCTACGGCATCGTAAGTATGGCAGTGCCTTGCCGGGCGGCAAGAGCCCGACAGTCTGCGCGTCCGCGCGGACACCTATCCTTGGAGTCGGTCGGACAGCGCGGTCCGCTCTGTTTTCTTCCCCGATGTCCGGGCCGTAAGCGGCGGGCGCCGCGTCGGCCCGGCGGCCGGGTTCCCCTCCAGACGAGCTTCAACACTGCAAGGAGCCGCACCTGTGAGCAGTGCCGACGACCAGACCCCGACGACCAGCAGCGAGCTGCGCGCCGACATCCGGCGGCTCGGCGACCTCCTCGGCGAGACCCTCGTGAGGCAGGAGGGCCCCGAACTGCTGGAACTCGTCGAGAACGTCCGCCGCCTCACCCGTGAGGACGGCGAGGCCGCCGCCGAACTGCTGCGTGGCATCGAACTGGAGACCGCGGCCAAGCTGGTCCGCGCCTTCTCCACCTACTTCCACCTCGCCAACGTCACCGAGCAGGTCCACCGCGGCCGCGAGCTGCGCGCCAGGCGGGCCGCCGAGGGCGGGCTGCTCGCCCGCACCGCCGACCGCCTCAAGGACGCCGACCCCGAGCACCTGCGCCAGACGGTCAGACACCTCAACGTCCGCCCGGTCTTCACCGCCCACCCCACCGAGGCCGCCCGCCGGTCGGTCCTCAACAAGCTCCGGCGCATCGCCGCGCTCCTGGAGACCCCCGTCATCGAGGCCGACCGCCGCCGCCACGACACCCGGCTGGCCGAGAACATCGACCTCGTCTGGCAGACCGACGAACTGCGCGTGGTACGCCCCGAGCCCGCCGACGAGGCCCGCAACGCCATCTACTACCTCGACGAACTCCACGCCGGCGCCGTCGGCGACGTCCTCGAGGACCTGACCGCGGAACTGGAACGCGTCGGCGTCAAGCTCCCCGACGACACCCGCCCCCTCACCTTCGGCACCTGGATCGGCGGCGACCGCGACGGCAACCCCAACGTGACCCCCCAGGTCACCTGGGACGTCCTCATCCTCCAGCACGAACACGGCATCAACGACGCCCTGGAGATGATCGACGAACTGCGCAGCTTCCTGTCCAACTCCATCCGCTACACCGGCGCCACCGACGAACTGCTCTCCTCCCTCCAGGACGACCTCGACCGGCTGCCCGAGATCAGCCCCCGCTACAAGCGCCTGAACGCCGAGGAGCCCTACCGGCTCAAGGCCACCTGCATCCGGCAGAAGCTGGAGAACACCAAGCAGCGCCTGGCCAAGGGCACCCCGCACGAGCCGGGCCACGACTACCTCGGCACCGGCGAACTGCTGCAGGACCTCACCATCGTGCAGAACTCCCTGCGCGCCCACCGCGGCGACCTCTTCGCCGCCGGCCGCCTCAACCGCACCATCCGCACCCTCGCCGCCTTCGGCCTGCAGCTCGCCACCATGGACGTACGCGAGCACGCCGACGCCCACCACCACGCCCTCGGCCAGCTCTTCGACCGGCTCGGCGAGGAGTCCTGGCGCTACGCCGACATGCCCCGCGAATACCGGGCCAAGCTCCTCGCCAAGGAACTCCGCTCCCGCCGGCCCCTCGCCCCCACCCCGGCACCCGTCGACGCGGCCGGCGAGAAGACCCTCGGCGTCTTCCAGACCGTCAAGCGCGCCCTGGAAGTCTTCGGACCCGAGGTCATCGAGTCGTACATCATCTCCATGTGCCAGGGCGCCGACGACGTCTTCGCGGCCGCCGTACTGGCCCGCGAAGCCGGCCTGATCGACCTGCACGCCGGCTGGGCGAAGATCGGCATCGTCCCGCTGCTGGAGACCACCGACGAACTGAAGGCCGCCGACACCATCCTGGAGGACATGCTCGCCGACCCCTCCTACCGGCGCCTGGTCGCGCTGCGCGGGGACGTCCAGGAGGTCATGCTCGGCTACTCCGACTCCTCCAAGTTCGGCGGCATCACCACCAGCCAGTGGGAGATCCACCGCGCCCAGCGCCGCCTGCGCGACGTCGCCCACCGCTACGGCGTCCGGCTGCGCCTCTTCCACGGCCGCGGCGGCACCGTCGGCCGCGGCGGCGGCCCCTCCCACGACGCCATCCTCGCCCAGCCCTGGGGCACCCTCGAGGGCGAGATCAAGGTGACCGAGCAGGGCGAGGTCATCTCCGACAAGTACCTCATCCCGTCGCTGGCCCGGGAGAACCTGGAACTGACGGTCGCCGCCACCCTCCAGGCCTCCGCCCTGCACACCGCCCCCCGCCAGTCCGACGAGGCCCTCGCCCGCTGGGACGCCGCCATGGACGTCGTCTCCGACGCCGCCCACGCCGCCTACCGCGCCCTCGTCGAGGACCCGGACCTGCCGACGTACTTCCTCGCGTCGACGCCCGTGGACCAGCTCGCCGACCTGCACCTGGGCTCCCGGCCCTCCCGCCGCCCCGGCTCCGGGGTCTCGCTCGACGGACTGCGCGCCATCCCGTGGGTCTTCGGCTGGACCCAGTCCCGGCAGATCGTCCCCGGCTGGTTCGGCGTCGGCTCCGGCCTGAAGGCCCTGCGCGAGGCCGGCCTCGACACCGTCCTCGACGAGATGCACGAACGCTGGCACTTCTTCCGCAACTTCATCTCCAACGTCGAGATGACCCTCGCCAAGACCGACCTGCGCATCGCCGCGCACTACGTCGAGACCCTCGTCCCCGAAGAACTCAGGCACGTCTTCGACACCATCCGCGCCGAACACGAACTGACCGTCGCCGAAGTGCTGAAGGTGACCGGCGAACAGGAACTGCTGGACGCCAACCCGGTGCTCAAGCAGACCTTCGCCATCCGCGACGCCTACCTGGACCCCATCTCCTACCTCCAGGTGACCCTCCTGAAGCGTCAGCGCGACGCCGCGGCCGCGGGCGAACAGCCCGACCCGCTGCTGTCCCGCGCGCTGCTGCTGACGGTCAACGGCGTCGCCGCGGGCCTGCGCAACACCGGCTGACCCCCGCCCGCACACACAAGGGTGCCCCCGCGCCCGTACGGACCGTACGGAGCACGGGGGCACCCCCGTGTACGGACTCAGATCCGGCGCCGGCGGAACACCAGGCAGCCGCCCGCGACCAGCAGCACGGCCGCCAGACCGGCCATCAGGCCGACCGGAGCGCCGTTGCCGGTCTCGGCGAGATCCCCGGAACCGCCCCCGGCCGCCGACGGCGACGACGAGGCGGACGGGGCCGCCGGCTCACTCGCGGAGCCCGACGGGCCCGGGGACGCGGAGGACCCGGCCGACGCGGACGCCGAGGCGGACGAAGACGCGGACGCCGAGGCGGACGAAGACGCCGACGCCGACGCGGAAGCGGAAGCCGACGGCGTCGAGCCGCCGCCCTGGGAGTCCTCGCAGTCCGCCCAGAACACCTTCTGCTTCGCGGCGCCCTTCTCCCCCTCGAAGTTCCAGAACAGCTTGTAGTGCCCGTCCGGCAGCGACATGTCGTCCGTACGGCCGTGACCCTCGCCGTCCAGCGTGATGGCGCCGGACTTCACGGTCTCGCCCTTGGCCCCGGCCGACGGCGCCCAGGCGTCGATGTGCCAGTCGACCTCCTGGACACCGTCGAAACCGAAGGCGTCCAGGTAGAAGGAACAGACGTGCGGTTCGTTGCGGGGAAGCTCCTCGCCGGTCTTCGCGTCGTGGATCTTCACGGTTCCGTTGTCGCCCGGAACGGCGGCGTGGGCGGCGGCCGGCGAGCACAGCAGCGCGGCCGCGGCGACGGCGGACAGGGCGCCGGCGCGAGAGAGGGTACGCATGAGGCAGATCCATCTTCGAGTGACTGAACGGGAAGATGTGGAGGGGGTGGCTCAGCATCCGGCCGCGGCCCGCGCCGGGTCAAGCACGAACCGGCAACGCTCGCAGCGCCCCTCCGCGCACCCGCACGGCGCCCCGGAGATCACATCGTCACGAACGCCGCCGTCAGCAGCGCCAGCCCCGACCCCGCCAGCACCCACGCCGGCCGCGTCCGGCGCAGCCCCCCGGCCACCACCACCGACGCCAGCAGCAGCGCCCCGGCGAACGGCACCCACGCGTACAGCACCCCCGCCGTCCCGGACCGCACCACCTCGCCCCCGCCGGGCTTGATCACCACCGTGTACCGCCCGCCCTTGCGCACCGCCACCGTCCTGTCGATGACCACCCGGCCGCGCGCCTGCGACCCCGCGGACAGCGGCGTGTACGGACCCGTGCACGTGTCCGCCCCGCACCGGGTCACCGCGACCGTCCCGCGCTCCCGCCCCTTGGTGAGCATCACGTACTGAGCGCTCCCCCACGACGCCCACACGCCCGCGACCAGGATCAGTACGGCGACCGTCCCCATGAACGCGAACCGCCCGAACCGGACGACGGCGAACGGGGCCTGACGAGATGTGGTGGCTGTGGCCGGCATGGCCGGGATCATTGGCCATACCCCCACGCCCGGTCAACTCGGGCCGGACGCGAAAACGGCACATCAGGAGTTGTAGGTGCTCTGCGCCCGCTCCAGACCGTCGATCACCAGACACTCCACCGCATCCGCCGCCCGGTCCACGAAGTAGTCCAGCTCCTTGCGCTCCGCCGACGAGAAATCCTTCAGCACGAAGTCCGCGACCTGCATCCGCCCCGGCGGCCGGCCGATCCCGAACCGCACCCGGTGATAATCCGGACCCATCGCCTTCGTCATCGACTTCAGCCCGTTGTGCCCGTTGTCACCACCGCCGAGCTTGAGACGGAGCGTGCCGTAGTCGATGTCCAGCTCGTCATGAACCGCGACGATGTTGGCGACCGGCACCTTGTAGAAATCACGCAGCGCGTTGACCGGACCGCCCGACAGGTTCATGAACGACATCGGCTTCGCCAGGACCACCCGCCGACTGCCCGGCCCCGGCGGCCCGATCCGCCCCTCCACCACCTGCGCCTGCGCCTTGCCGGCCCGCTTGAACTTCCCCCCGATCCGCTCGGCCAGCAGATCGGCCACCATGAACCCGACGTTGTGCCGGTTCATCGCGTACTCCGGTCCCGGATTGCCCAGCCCCACGACGAGCCAGGGGGCATTGGCGGGGGTGCTCACGTCCATGTCTCCTTGGATACGCGCCAGCCGCTGCCCCCGGCGGGAACAGCGGCTGACGAAACGACGAGGGGCGACGATCAGCCCTCGGCGGAAGCCTCTTCGCCGGCCTCCTCGCCCGCACCGGCCTCCTCGGCCTGCGCGGCCAGCACCTGCAGGACGACAGCGTCCTCCTCCACCGCCAGCTTCGTGCCGGACGGCAGCGGGATGTCCTTGGCCAGCACCGAGGCACCGGCCTCCAGACCCTCCACCGACACCGTGACCGACTCGGGGATGTGCGTCGCCTCGGCCTCGACCGGCAGGGCGTTGAGCACGTGCTCCAGCAGGTTGCCGCCCGGAGCCAGCTCACCCTCGGCGTGCACCGGGATCTCCACCGTGACCTTCTCGCCACGCTTGACCAGCAGCAGGTCGACGTGCTCCAGGAAGCCCTTCAGCGGGTCACGCTGCACCGACTTCGGGATCGCCAGCTCGGTCGACTTGCCGTCGATGTCGAGGGAGATCAGCACGTTCGGCGTACGCAGCGCCAGCAGCAGGTCGTGACCCGGAAGCGTCAGGTGCACCGGCTCCGTACCGTGCCCGTACAGGACACCCGGAACCTTGCTGTCACGGCGGATACGGCGCGCGGCACCCTTGCCGAACTCGGTGCGCGTCTCGGCGGCGAGCTTCACCTCGGACATGTCATCACTCCTCGTAGAAAACGGAACGGACGTGGTCACCCGGCCACGAACGGCCTGCTACGAAGAGCGCGTCGATAACGGACCACCACACCCAAAGAGTGCGGCCTCCCTCGCCGAGCAACTGCAGCAGTCTACTCGGCCGGGGAGGCCGCCGAAAAATCGATCATGCAGGCGCTACGGCAGCACTCGCCACCCGCTCAACGCCCACTCACCGCCCGCTCACTGCTCGTCGAACAGGCTCGTCACCGAACCGTCCTCGAACACCTCACGCACCGCCGACGCGATCGTCGGCGCGATCGACAGCACCGTGATCTTGTCCAGCTCCCGGTTCAGCTCACTCGGCGTCGGCAGCGTGTTCGTGAACACGAACTCACTCACCCGCGAGTTCTTCAACCGGTCGCTCGCGGGGCCCGACAGCACACCATGCGTAGCCGTCACGATGACATCCTCCGCACCATGCGCGAACAACGCGTCCGCCGCCGCACAGATCGTGCCACCCGTGTCGATCATGTCGTCGACCAGCACACAGACACGGCCCTTGACCTCACCCACGACCTCGTGGACGGTCACCTGGTTCGCCACGTCCTTGTCACGCCGCTTGTGCACGATCGCCAGCGGCGCACCCAGCCGGTCGCACCAGCGGTCCGCCACCCGCACCCGGCCGGCGTCCGGCGACACCACCGTCAGCTTGTTCTTGTCGACCTTCGCCCCCACGTAGTCCGCGAGCAGCGGAAGCGCGAAGAGGTGATCGACCGGACCGTCGAAGAACCCCTGGATCTGATCCGTGTGCAGATCCACCGTCAGGATGCGATCCGCACCCGCCGTCTTCATCAGATCCGCGATCAGCCGCGCCGAGATCGGCTCACGGCCCCGGTGCTTCTTGTCCTGCCGCGCATAACCGTAGAACGGCACGATCACCGTGATCGAACGCGCCGACGCACGCTTCAGCGCGTCGATCATGATCAACTGCTCCATGATCCACTTGTTGATCGGAGCCGTGTGGCTCTGGATCAGGAAGCAGTCCGCACCACGCGCCGACTCCTGGTAGCGGACGTAGATCTCGCCGTTCGCGAAGTCGAAGGCCTTCGTCGGGACGACCCCGACCCCCAACTGCTGGGCGACCTCCTCGGCAAGCTCGGGGTGGGCGCGGCCGGAGAAGAACATCAACTTCTTCTCGCCGGTCGTCTTGATCCCGGTCACAGCACTGTCTCCTCAGAGGTGTCAGCCGGCTGACGACGCCGCGCCGCTGGGCACGACGGGCCGTCTCAGCTGGTGGGGGTGCGGGTTGCACTTATCACGGTACGCCGTGTTTCACGCACCTGTTTCCGGTCAGTCCTCGTCACCGTGCAGCCGGGAAGCCGCCTCGGCCGCCTTCGCCGCCGCGCTCCCCGGACGCTTACGAGCCACCCAACCCTCGATATTCCTTTGCTGGCCGCGGGCTACGGCCAACGAACCGGGCGGCACATCCTTCGTGATCACCGAGCCCGCCGCGGTGTACGCGCCGTCCCCGACCGTGACAGGTGCCACAAACATGTTGTCCGAACCCGTACGGCAATGCGACCCGACGACCGTGTGGTGTTTGTCCTGTCCGTCATAGTTGACGAAGACGCTCGCCGCCCCGATGTTGCTGTACTCACCGATGGTCGCGTCACCGACGTAGGACAGGTGAGGAATCTTCGTACCCTCCCCGATGGAGGCGTTCTTCGTCTCCACGTACGTACCGATCTTCCCCTTGGCACCCAGCCGCGTACCGGGCCGCAGATACGCGTACGGCCCCACACTCGCCCCAGGACCGACCTCCGCACCGTTCGCCACCGTGTTGTCGACCCGGGCACCGGCACCCACCCGCGTGTCCCTCAGACGGCTGTTCGGCCCCACCTCGGCGCCCTCACCCAGATGCGTCGCACCCTGCAACTGCGTACCCGGGTGAACGACCGCGTCCTGCTCGAACGTCACCGTCACGTCCACCCACGTCGTCGCCGGATCGATCACGCTCACGCCGGCCAGCATCGCCTCCGTCAGCAGCCGGTCGTTCAGGATCCGCCGGGCCTGCGCCAACTGCACCCGGTTGTTGATCCCGGCGATCTCCCGGTGGTCACCGGCGACCGAAGCACCCACCCGGTGACCGGCCTCACGCAGGATCCCCAGCACGTCCGTCAGGTACTCCTCGCCCTGACTGTTGTCCGTACGCAGCTTCTTCAACGCGTCCGCCAGCAACTGCCCGTCGAAGGCGAACACACCGGAATTGATCTCCCGGATCTCCCGCTGCGCCTCCGAGGCGTCCTTGTGCTCGACGATCTCGGTCACGGCCCCGGCGTCGTCCCGCACGATCCGGCCGTAACCCGTGGCGTCGGGCACCTCGGCGGTCAGCACGGTGACCGCGTTGCCGTCGGCGGAGTGCGTGGCCGCGAGCCGCCCCAGCGTCCCGCCGGTCAGCAGCGGGGTGTCACCGCAGACCACCACAACCGTCCCGTCGACCGACCCGCCGAGCTCCTCCAGCGCGATGCGCACGGCGTGCCCGGTGCCGTTCTGCTCCGCCTGCACGGCCGTCCGCACACCCGGGTCGACCTCGGCGAGGTGCGCGGTGACCTGCTCGCGCGCGTGCCCGACCACGACGACCAGGTTCTCGGGCTCCAACTCCCGCGCGGCGGCGAGCACATGACCCACCAGGGAACGGCCGCAGATCTCGTGCAGGACTTTCGGTGTGGCCGATTTCATACGGGTGCCCTCACCCGCTGCGAGAACGACGACGGCTGCCGGGCGGATGGCGCTCACGGAGTTGCCCTTCGGCTGTGGACGGGTGGGGACATCCGCAGGATACCGGGGCGTTTCACGGGGGACATGAGAGTGGGCCCTGACGGTGCTGTCTGGCAGCGGTCAGGGCCCATTCTCAGTTGGGCTCCCGGGGGAGGACTCGAACCCCCATAAGCGACACCAAAAGACGCTGTCCTGCCCTTAGACGACCCGGGAATGCCCTTATGTCCGGTTCGAGTGATCGCCCGGAAGGGCAGCTCCTACTATGCCGTACCACCAGCCCTCAATGCGACGGTACAACTCGGCTCCCTGTAGAACTCGGATGACGAGGCAGCCGTGATAGCCGTCGCCGGTGTTCTCGCGGACGGTCTTGGGGTTGTGCTTCTTGAGGGTCGACGGCTGGAGGGCGGAGGGGGCGATACCGACGAGGTCGGCCCAGTATCGCTCGGAGCCTGCCACGTCGGCGGTCTCGTGGATCATCACGCGGAACCGCAGGCGCTCCCGCTTCACACCCAGCAGGTCGAGCCAGGCCAGGTGGACCTGGATCACTTGAGGATCGCTGTTGACGAACACACGGCTTCGCGGCGGCTGTACGATTTGCTCTTCTGGCCTTCGGCCCAGTAGAGCGCGACGCCAGCCATGAAGAGCTCCCGGTCGGTCAGTTCGCCGATCTCCTCGGCGGCGCTCTCCTTGACTCGCTGTCGTTCCTCGTCCTGTGCGCTGCGAAGGCGTGCCAGCCCGGCCTGCATGAGCGCCCGCTGCTCCTCCGGTGTGTAGCGAGGCTCCGGCTTCGGCAGGTCTCGCACCCACAGGGAGATCGAACTCTTCGAGCAGCCCAGCTCCACCTCGATCTGGTCGTACGTCCAGCCCTGGAGCCGCAGCTCGCGCGCCCTCGCCCGCAGGTCGTCCTTCGCGCGCGGTCGTTTCGTCCACTCCGGCGGCGGTTCTCCCTTCACCAGCTGGTTGAGGATGTCGTTGTTGTAGACCTTCAGCTCGTCGCGGATCTGCCGGAGGCTGTAGCCCTGGCGCCGCAGTGCCACTGCCTGCTCGCGCAGGTTCTCGAAATCCGCGTACTTGCTCTGTGGGGGTGCCATGGGCATACCGTCCGGGCGGAACGGGACGTTCCGTGGTCGAACGGTGTGCGGTTCAGCAGTTCGAGCGATATCGGGTGGTTTCGCGCCCGTTCGGTTACGCGTTGTGGTGTGGGCCAGTCGTGGAAACTGGACGGAAAACCCCACCCGGGCGCATCTAGGCTGGAGCCATGACCACGACGGGGGAAGACCACGCGACGGCCGCGGGAGGGCCGTGGTGGTGGGCCAGGTGGCGCAGTGCGGCGCTGGACGCCGGTCTGGCGTCGGTGTCCGCGCTGGAGTGCGCGGCGGAGGGGATCGAGTTCGCGCGGGACGCGGGGATTCCGGCGGCGGCCGGTGTGGTGTTCGGGGTGCTGGCCGGGTCGGCGCTGTTGGTGCGTCGGAAGTGGCCGATCGCCGTGGTGCTGGTGTCGATCGCCATCACGCCGGCCCAGATGGGCTATTTGATGGGCATTGTCGGCCTGTACACGCTCGCCGCCTCCGAGCTGCCGCGGCGGATCATCGGGTCGCTGGCCGGTATGTCGCTGGTCGGGATGCTGATCGTGATGTTCGTGCGGGTGCGGCAGGACATGGCGCACGGTGATCTGGATCTCGGTGACTGGTTCGTGCCGTTCGCGTCGATCACCACGGCTGTCGGGATGACCGCGCCGCCGCTTCTGCTGGGTCTGTATGTGGGGGCTCGGCGGCGGTTGATGGAGAGCTTGCGGGAGCGGGCCGACAGCCTGGAGCGGGAGCTGCAGTTGCTGGCGGAGCGGGCGGAGGAGCGGGCCGAGTGGGCCCGCAACGAGGAGCGGACGCGGATCGCGCGTGAGATGCACGACGTGGTCGCGCACCGGGTGAGTCTGATGGTGGTGCACGCGGCCGCGTTGCAGGCGGTGGCCCGCAAGGATCCGGAGAAGGCGGTCCGGAACGCCGTGCTGGTGGGGGACATGGGGCGGCAGGCGCTGACGGAGTTGCGGGAGATGCTCGGCGTGCTGCGCAGTGGGGACGGGGTGCGGGGGCGTGAGCGGCCTGTGCCGTTGGCGGCGGTGGGGGCGGTGTCGGGCGCGGTGGCCGCGGCGGCTGTGCCGGACGCGGAGGAGGGGGAGGGGCCGTGTCTGTCGGAGCTGGACGAGTTGCTGGGGCAGTCGGCGGCGGCGGGGATGGTGGTCGACCTGTCGGTGGAGGGGGAGAAGCGGTCGTACGCGGCTGAGATCGAGCAGACGGCGTACCGGGTGGTGCAGGAGGCGTTGACGAACGTGCACAAGCACGCGGCGGGGGCGAAGACGCATGTGCGGCTGGCGCACCGGGCGGCGGAGATCGCGATGCAGGTGGAGAACGAGCCGCCCCCGGAGCCGGCGTCGGCGTCGTCGGCGCGGCTGCCGTCCGGGGGCAATGGGCTGGTGGGGATGAAGGAGCGGGTCGTGGCGCTGGGTGGTGTGTTCGTGTCGGGGCCGACGGACGCCGGGGGGTTCCGGGTGTCGGCGGTGATTCCGGCGTCGTAGCGCCGGGGGTGTCGTGCGGGGGTGCGGCACGGTTGCTCGCGTCCGGCCCTGTTGTTCGTGCGGGGGTCAGCCGGCGGTGAGGCGTACTGGTTCTATTCCTGCGACGAGGCCGGTGAGGGCTTGGTCGATGTCGGGGCCGAGGTACCAGTCGCCGGTGTGGTCGAGGGCGTAGACGCGGCCTGCGGCGTCGATGGCGAGGACGGCGGTGGTGTCGGTCTCGGCGCCGAGGGGGCTGACGTCGGTGCCGAGGGCGCGGCCGAGGTCGCCGAGGGTGCGGGCCATGTGGAGGCCGTGCAGGGGGTCGAGGTGGACGGTGGCGGGGGCGAGTTGGCGGCCGGGGCCGGTGGGGGTGAGGTGCAGGCCGCCGAATTCGGCCCATGCTTCGACGGCCGCCGGGAAGACCGCGTGGCGGTGTCCGGCGGGTGAGGTGTGGTCGCGCAGGGTGTCGGCCCAGATCTCGGCTTGTTTTATGTCCCAGCGTCCGGGTTGCCAGCCTGCGGCGCGCAGGGCGGCGTCGACGGGTACGGGGAAGCGTGGTGGGGATCCCCCGGGTCGGGCGAAGCCGGGATGGGGGGAGGAGGTGCGGTCGGGGTGCATCTGCCCTTCGTTCGTCGAGGTCAGGGACCGGCCGGGGGCCGTCTTGCCGGAGTGCTGGGTGGTGGTGGGTCGGGGTGGGTGCGGGGGTGGGTGCGGGGGTGGGTGCGGGGGTCAGCGGTCTGTCGTCGTGGGGTCGACGATGCGGACGCCGAAGTGGGCGCTGAGGGCGGTGCAGGCGCGGCAGGGTGCGGCGAAGCTGCCGTGCAGGGGGTCGCCGTCCTCGCGGATGCGGCGGGTGGTGAGTTTGGCTTGTTTGAGGGCTTTGCGGGCTTCGCCGTTGGTCATGGGTTTGCGGGCGGCGCGTTTGGTGCGGGCGGCGTCGGCGGCGGTGATGTGGCGGGAGATGAGGATCGTTTCGGCGCAGCGGCCGGTGAAGCGGTCGCGCTGGGCGCTGGTGAGGGTGTCGAGGAAGTCCTGTACGAGGGGGTGCAGGGGTGGTGGCTGGTCGCCGCGGGCGGCGGTGCCGGTGAGGGTGGCGCCGCGGACGGAGAGGGCGGCGGCGACGGTGGGGAGTATGCCGTCGCGGCGGTGGCGGAGGACGGGGGCGTGCGGGGTCTCGGCGGCGCTCCAGCCGATGCGGGGGTCGCCGGACGAGGTGCCCGTGCGCGGTGCCGAGTGAGGTCCCGTCTGTGTGGCGTTCATGATCGTCATTCCCTCCCGAGCGTCCCCCCGGACGACCCAGAGTGCCAAATCGCGTGGCGGGTGCGGAAGCTGAGGCGGTGCGACACGCCAGTGCTTGGGCAGGCTGTCACGGCGCTGTGACGGCTGGTCACGGAAGCGGAGGGTGACCGGCCGGTGCCCGGTGACCGGTGCGTGCGTACCGCATAGGCTGTCGGCACCGCTCTCCACGCGGTCGACGGACAGTGACATGCGTGGTGGGAGTCGCGACGGAAGTCGGGACGGACGAGACAGTCGATACGGGGCGTAGTGGGCCGAGGCGGGTCACTACGGGTCGTACAGAGTGCCGCAGGGGGCAACCGCGATGACGACAGGTCGGCTCGGGCTGGGGGCACCTCCCGGCCGCCAGGCCGGGGGGCAAGCCGCGCCGCCGAACGCGGCCTATGCCGGGCAGGTCGTGCACTTTCCGGATCCGGTCCGGGCGGCCCGTCATCCGAGAGGGGTGCGGGTGGACGAGCGTGGCTATCCCGACTTCTCGCCCTACGCGCGGGCGGTGGCGGAGATCGCCGAGCCGCCGGAGGGTTTCGGTGTCGACGAGTTGCGGCTGACCGACTATGTGTCGGCGAACGCGGCGCTGGCGGCGTCGGGGCACGATCTGTGGGACACGGTGCCGTCGGTGGCGACGCCGCACGGCTGGACGTGGCATCACGTGGCGGGTGGCCGGCGGCTGGAGCTGGTGCCGGTCGAGGTGAAGGCGCTGCTGCGGCATCACGGCGGGATCGCGACGGCGAACGTCGAGCAGGACAAGCGGGGTACGCGGCCGTTGCAGGAGACCCGTCCGGCGCACTTCGGGCTGCCGAAGTCGGGTGTGGCGGTGACGGAGTCGCAGGTGCAGGGGGTCGAGGAGGATCTCGGGTACCGGCTGCCGGGTGCGTACCGGTCGTTCCTGAAGGCGGCGGGCGGGTGCGCGCCGGTGGGCACGGCGCTGGACGCGGAGTTGGGGCTGCTGATCGACCAGCCGTTCTTCACGGTGCGGGACGAGGCGGCGGTCAACGATCTGGTGTACGTCAACAAGTGTCTGCGTGATCATCTGACGAAGGACTATCTGAGCGTCGGGTTCGTGCAGGGTGGTCTGCTCGCGGTGAAGGTGAAGGGCGAGCGGGTCGGTTCGGTGTGGTTCTGCGCGTACGACGACGTGCGTGATGTGGATCCGTCGTGGTCGCCGGCGGAGCGGGTGGAGCGGTTGCTGCTGCCGTGCGGTGAGGACTTCGACGTGTTCCTGTCGCGGCTGGCGGGTTCTCCGCCGGAGTTGGAGACCGTGGCGAACCTGATGGTGGACGGCGGCTTCGCGCGTGCGGTGCCGGTGTCGTCGGTGGGGGAGTGAGGTTCGGGCCATGGTGACGTTCGCGCAGGCGCAGGAGCGCGGCGAGGAGTGGATCAACGGCGATGTGCCCTCGTATCAGCATCGTGAGGTGCGGGTGCGGGAGTTCGAGCTCGGGTTCGTGGTGTGGGGCGAGGACCGTGCGGAGGGGCCGCGTTCGGACGGGGGCGGGCAGCGGCTGGTCATCGCGCGGGACAGTGGTGAGGCGACGCTGTGGCCCGCGCTGCCGGTGGGTGAGGTGATCCGCCGGTACGAGGAGGAGTACGGCCGTCCCGATGTCGCCGATGCGCCGGTGCCGGGTGCTCCGGCGCGGGTGGATCTGAATCAGACGTCGTTCTTGCTGAGTCCGCCGGAGTGGTTGCAGGAGGCGGCGGACAAGCTGGGGATTCCGGATCGGCGGACCGGCGCGGGTGCCGGGGCTGATGCCGGGGCGGGCGCGGCGAGTGCGGGTGCGGCTGCTGATGGTGCTTCGGCGGGTGCGGGGCTCGCTGAGACGCAGGCCGGGGTTCCGGGCGGGGGGCGTGCGGAGTGGCCGGAGGCCGGGGCGAGCGCTGACAGCGCGGCGCGGACCGGCGCTGGGGCTCGCGCAGGGGCGCACGGGGCTCCCGGCGCGCCGGAGGTGCCCGAGGGGGCGACTCCCTGGGCCGGGACCGACACCAACGCCGATGCGGGCGAGGACCGCTCGGTGCCGCTGCCCGCGACGGTGTTCGCGCCGCAGCTGAGCGAGCTGTCCGACGACACGCCGTCGAATGCCCGGACGGCAATGATTTCGGGCGGCAGCCAGTTGCCGCCGACGGCGGTGACGCCGGCGCTCGGTGATCCGAACGCGTCGGCAGGGCACGGCGTGCCAGGCGCGCGTGGCCCGCAGGGTGGTGCGCCGGGGGCGCCCGCGTTCCCGGCTGCGCCGGGCAGCACGCCGCCGCCTCCGCCCGTGCCGGGCACGCCCCCTCCGGGCGCTGGAGCGTCGGGCGCGACACCGCCGCCCGCGCCGTCGTACGGCTACCCGCAGGCACCGTCCGGTGCTCCGGCGGCCCCGGGTACTCCGCCGCCTCCGCCTCCGCCGTCTCCTCCGGGCGGTCCGCAGGGGACGCCGCCCGGCGGTGTCCCGGGTGCGCCGCAGCCGCCGGCCGGGCCGGCCCGGCCGCTCGCGTCGAACGCCGGGGACATCGCCGAGGCCGCCACGAGCAAGGCGGCCCCGCCGCCGCGTCGTGCGCGCGGGGGCGCTAATCCGCCGCCTCCGCCGGGCGTGCCCGGCGCTCCCGGCACGCCCGGCGCGCGGCCGGGCGGCACGCCTGCGCCGCCGCAGGCCCCCGGCGCGCCGGGCGGCCCCGCGGGCGGGTACGTGCCGACTCAGCTGATGTCGGCGCTCGGCCCGGAGGGGCCCGAGGGCCCCGGCGCGCCGCAGCCGCCGGGCGCCCCCCGTCCGCCCGGTGCGCCGAACGCGCCCGGCGGTACGCCTCCGGGCGGGGTGCACCACGCCGCGACGATGCTCGCCGACCCGAGTCAGCTCGGCGCCCTGGGCACGCCGCAGCCGCCGGGCGCCCCGGGTGTGCCCGGTGCCCCCGGCGCACCCGCTGCTCCTGGCGCCCCGGGCACGCAGAACCCGCCCGGCGCACCCGGTGCCCCGAGCGCCCCCGGTATGCCCGGTGCCCCGGGCGCGCCGCAGCCGCCGGGCGCCCCTGCGGGCGCCCCGGGCTCCGTTCACCAGGCGCAGACCATGTTCGCCGCGCCCCCGGCGGGCGGCCCCGGCGTGCCCCCGCCGCCGTCCGCCCCCGGCGCACCCGGTGTTCCTGGCGCTCCGGGTGCGCCGGGTGCGCCCGTTATGGCGTCGGGCGCTCCCCAGCCGCCCATGTCGCCGCAGTCGCCCATGTCGGTGCAGCCGCCCATGTCGCCCCAGTCGCCCATGCCGGCGCAGTCGCCCATGTCGCCGCCCGGGCAGCAGTCGCCGCCCGCCTACGGCTATCCGCAGCAGCAGGCTCAGCCGACGGTCGGTCCCGGTTATCAGGCCGTGCTGCGCTACCGCGCGCAGGACGGTTCCGAGCAGCAGCTGATCAGGCGGTCGGCGCCGGGGACGCCGCACCCGGAGTGGCAGATCTTCCACGAGCTGCGTGCGATGAACGTGCCGCCGGACCAGGTGCTGGAGCTGCACACGGAGCTGGAGTCGTGCGAGCTGCCGGGCGCGTACTGCGCGCGGATGATCCGGGAGCAGTGGCCGCAGGCGCGGATCACGAGCATCGCGCCGTACGGGACGGACCACGCGAGCCGGCAGCAGGGCATGCGGCAGTTGCTGGCGCACCAGGGCGAGTTGCACCAGGTGGCGGACGGGCCGGCGCGGCCGGCGCCGGTGCGTGCGCCGTTGCCGCCGGTGCAGGCGGTGCCGCCGATTCCTCCGGAGGGCGTCGCGCAGGAGCTGGCCGGCGCCTTCGGGCCGGGGATCTTCCGGTTCGAGCAGGCGGCCGTGTCCCGGCAGGGGGTGCCGCCGGTCGTGGCGCACTCGCTGGTGGTGGCGGGGCTGCCGATGGACATGAACCCGTTCTTCTGGGCGCAGGCCCAGCCGGGGCGGCCGGTGCCGACGCTGGCCGAGCTGGCGCAGGAGCGCGGCGTGCGGCCGGCCGCGGACGCGGGCTCGTACCTGGTGATGGGCAGCGACTTCGGCAGGGCGATCTGTGTGCAGTACGGGACGGCGAACATCGTGGCCGTGCCGGTGGAGGCGGGGCCCGGCGGGGCGCCGGTGCCGCCGCAGTTCGTGAACACGGGGCTGCTCGAGTTCCAGCGGTGCCTGGCGCTGCTCGGACGGATGTGGCGGCTTCGGTTCGGGCTGAACCAGGAGCAGGCGGGCCGCTGGACCGTCGACTTCCAGGCCCAGCTGGCCTCGCTCGACCCGGCGGCGCTCGGGTCGCCGGAGAGCTGGTGGTCGGTGCTGCTGGAGCAGATGTGGGACGGCTTGCTGTGACGCGCTGAACCTCCGCCTGCCTGTGGGGCCGGGCCCGGTCGTGGAGACCGGTCCCGGCCCTTTCGCATGCCCCGGCCGACCGCCCCGGCCGACAGCGCCCGGCGGGACCCGCGCCCGCGGCCGCGCCTCGCGCCTGTAGCCGCGCCCCGCGCCCCGCGCGCCTGCCCGTGACTGGAAGGGACGTGACCGCGCCCCGTTCGCGGCGCGCCCGTGCCCGTGCTCGCGTGCGTGCCCGTGCCCGTGCTCGCGCGGGTGCCCGTGTCCCGTACGTGCGAGCGGGCCCGCAACCCGGGCGCGTGACGGGACCGGCGCGCGGAGTGTCGCGTTATGAGCCCTTACATCCGGTACATCAAGATGTGCGCGAATCATCATGCCGCATCCGTTCGGCGGAGAGGGGTTGCAGGATGAGCAGCGCACCGGTCTCGTTCCACGGGTTCGTGGCCGTACGGGGGCGCGGCTACCGTCCCGACCAGGTCGACGCGTACGCCGCCGCTCTTTCCCGTGACCGGGACGCCGCCTGGGAGCGGGCCGCCCGTCTGACCGTGCTCGCCAAGGAGATGGAGGCGGAGGCGGCGCGGCTGCGGGAGACGGTGGCACAGCTCGCGCCGCAGACGTACGAGGCGCTCGGGGAGCGCGCGCGGCGCCTGTTCGAGCTCGGGCA
This sequence comes from Streptomyces sp. NPDC020490, assembly GCF_044335305.1. Lineage (NCBI taxonomy): Bacteria > Bacillati > Actinomycetota > Actinomycetes > Kitasatosporales > Streptomycetaceae > Streptomyces > Streptomyces sp. NPDC020490. The sequence goes on from NZ_JBIRUY010000019.1 coordinate 154,424, forward strand.
GGAGGAGGCCACCGCCGTGCGGGAGGACGCGCGACGGGAGGCGCAGCGCCTGGTGGAGGAGGCGCAGGCGCACGCGGACGGAGTGCGGGACGCCGCGCAGGCGCACGCCGACGCCGTGCGCGCCGACGCCGAGGAATGCGCCCGGCAGTGTCTCCACGCGGCGCGCGCCGAGGCCGACGAGATCCGGGTCGCCGCCCGGCGCGAGGTGAAGGCCGGCCGTGGCGAGGCGCTGGCCGCGCTGCGTGAGATGGGCCGGCGTACCTCTGCGATGCTCGCCGAACAGGCGAAGGAGAACGCCGAACGCCTGGTCCGTGCCGAGCGGGAGGAGGCCGGACGGGTGGCCGCCCTGGAGGCGCGGGAGGCCGAGCGGATGGCGGCGGCGCAGGCGGTGCTGTCCGAGGCGGAGCAGGCGCTCGCGGGCGCGGAGGAGACCGCAGGCCGCTGCCAGGAGGAGGCACACGCGCGTGCCGCCGAGATCATCGCCGAGGCGCGCGTGCACGAGGAGCGGATCGCCCTGGAGACGGAGCGGGTGCTGCGCGAGCACGGGGAGCGGTGGGACGATGTGCGGGCGCAGATGGACCACGTGCGGGCCAGTCTCACGGCGCTCACGGGGTCGGCGCCGGGAGAGTGACCCGTGCACGCCGGGGGAGCGACCGGTGCGGGTGCCGGGGTGTGACCGGTGCGCGTGCCGGGGTGTGAGCGGCGAACCGGGGGCGCTGTCCACGCATCGCGCGCCCCCCGAAGGCCGCCCACCGCGAACCCCGCCCACCGCGAACCCCGCCCACCGCGAACCCCGCCCTTCAGTCCTTCAGGACCGGGAAGCGGCGCGGGGCCAGCAGGAGCAGGACCAGGAAGGCCACGGCGGCGGCGCAGGACGCGCCGAGGTACACCGCGTGCACCGCGTCGGCGACCGCCCGGCGCGTGGCCTCCGGCGCGGCCCCGGTGTCGAGGGCCCGTGTCACCGTGTCCAGGTCGCCCGCGCTGCCCAGGCGGGAGGCCAGCACCCCGTTGGCCACCGCGCCGAAGACGGACGCGCCGACGGTCTGGCCGGTCTGGCGGCAGAACAGCACCGAAGCCGTCGTGGTGCCGCGCTCCGACCAGACCACCGTCGACTGCACGCCCACGAGCAGCGGGAGCTGGAACAGGCCGAGCGAGGCGCCGAGCAGCAGCATCAGCAGCGTCGGCTGCCAGGCCGCGCCCGGATAGGGCAGGAACGGGAACGCGAACAGGATGGCGGCCGCCGCCCCGATGCCGAGCATGGCGGTGTTGCGGAATCCGATGCGCCGGTACACGTGCTGGCTCAGGGCGGCCGACACCGGCCAGCTCAGCGTCCACACCGACAGCACGAAACCGGCGGTCACCGGGGCGAGCCCCAGGACCGCCTGGGCGTACGTCGGCAGGAACACCGTCGGCGCCACCATCAGCAGTCCCAGCGCGCCCAGCGCGAGGTTGACCGCGGCGATCGTGCGGCGGCGCCACACCCAGCCGGGGATGATCGGCTCGGCCGCCCGGCGCTCCACCCACACCACGAGCCCGGCCAGCGCGAGCCCCGCGGCGAACAGGGCGTACGACGGGGCCGACAGCCACGGCCAGGCCACCCCGCCCTGCACCAGCGCCGTCAGCAGCACGCCCCCGCACGCGAACACCGCCAGCGCGCCCGCCCAGTCGACGCGGGCCCGCGTGGCGGCCGGTTCCCGTTCCGGTTCGTGCAGGTGGTGGGCGATCAGCCACAGCGCGACCGCGCCGATCGGGAGGTTGACGAGGAAGATCCAGCGCCAGTCCGCGTAGGCGGCCAGCACTCCGCCCAGGGCGGGGCCCGCGACCGCGGACACCGCCCAGACCGTGGAGAGCCTGGCCTGGATCCTGGGGCGTTCCTCGAGCGGGTACAGGTCGGCGGCGAGTGTCTGCACCGTGCCCTGCAGGGCGCCGCCGCCGAGCCCCTGGACGATCCGGAAGGCGATCAGCGTGCCCATGTTCCAGGCCGCGCCGCACAGCAGCGAACCCAGCAGGAACACCGCCGCGCCGGCGACCAGCACCGGTTTCCGGCCGAAGGTGTCCGACAGCTTTCCGTACACCGGCAGGGTCACCGTGACGGCCAGCAGGTAGCCCGAGAACAGCCAGGAGAAGACGGCGAAGCCGCCGAGGTCGCCGACGATCTGCGGGACGGCCGTCGAGACGATGGTGGAGTCCAGCGCCGGCAGCGCCATCGCGAGCATCAGGGCGGCCACGACGGCCCCGCGCCGGTCGGTCGTGGTGCGCCGTGTCACCGTACGTGCCGCCGGTCTCGTCCCGCCCACGCCGGTTCCCTCCCCTGCGTCCGTTGTGCCCCGGACACTTGCGTCGGTCGTGCCCCGGACACTCTCCCACTTGATCCTCACGTCGCGGCAGGGTGCACCCTGAGCGGGCCGGGAGGCGGCAGGGCACCCCGAGGGGGTCCTCCGCCGCGCGCCCGACGGGTCCCGCGCCCTGGGGAGGACGACCCCTAGACGAGTAAGTCCTATGTCCTGGGCTGACGATCAGGCGTGAACAGAGGGTGTTCAAGATCATGTTGTGACGCAAGATCTGAACACCCTCT